>NZ_JAEKDA010000009.1:0-286786 GCF_016405635.1 Pseudomonas sp. MF6755 | reverse complement strand
CTTTTAGGTCCATAGGTTTCAGCTCTTTCCAGGGCATGGTCAGATCCTCGCGAAATCGACCCTGCCAGTTAAAAACTGTTACCTATGTGCGTGAACTGATTTGTAACCCATGTGGGTGAGTCATACCCACCGAGGACCTTTTGGTTACTTTTGGGTCCTTCCAAAAGTGACCCGCTGTAAGAGCGGAACCCTAAGTGGCCGTTACCGCAGCAACGGATATGTACTCGGTCAAAACCCCCACTTTAAGGCCTACATCAGGCCAAAGCCGCATCAACCGGCACCGCCACCACCCCACCGCTGGCGACAAAGTCCTCCTTGCGCAACACCACCAACGCCACCAACGACACCACCCCCGTCGCCACATAGAAATACCACGGCGACGTGATATCCCCCGTCACCTTGATCAACCAGGTGGAAATCAACGGCGCACTGCCGCCAAACACCGCCACCGGCACGTTATACGCCACCGCAATCCCGGTAGAACGAATCCGCGTCGGCAGTAATTCACTCATCAACGCATAGGTCGACGACGCATACAGCCCGAACAGAATCGCCACCGCCATCAACGGCGCAAAGAACGAGGCCGGGGTCGCGGTCGGGGCCGACTTGAACATCCAGAACATCGCCAGGGTCGCCAGCGTACCAATCACCATCAGGAACGGCTTGCGCCCGTATTTATCGGTAAACGCCCCGCCAAACGGCATCACAAAGGCGGCCGAGAAGCTGGCAACAAACACATAGAGCAAGGTGGTACCGCTGTCGAACTTGAGGATCTTGGCCATGTAGGTCGAGGCGAAGGTCAGCACCAGGTAAAAGATCGAGCTGTGCAAGGTGATGATAAAGAACACCAGGGCAATCGCGCGCTTCCATTGCCAGACTTCCCGCAGCGGCGCCCGCGAGGTTTGCCCGGCGCGTTGCAGCGCGAGGAACTCGGGGCTGTCTTCGAGCTTGAGGCGGATGTACATGGAGATAAAGCCCAGCGGTGCGGCGATCAGGAACGGCACGCGCCAGGCCCATTCCTGCATGACCTCGGCGCCCAATACCCAAGTCATGCCATTGGCCACGGCGCCGCCCAGCAGCAGGCCGAGCACGGCGGTGACCATCAACCAGCAGGTGGCGAAGCCGCGGCGGCCGGGGCCGGCGTATTCGGAGATAAAGCTGGTGACGGTGCCGATTTCGCCACCCGCCGAGAAGCCCTGTACGCAGCGCACCAGGATCAGCAGGATCGGCGCGGCAATGCCCAGGCTCGCGTAAGTCGGCAACAGGCCCAGCATGACCGTGGAGCCGGTCATCATCACCAGTGCCATGATCAAGGTTTTGCGCCGGCCGATCTTGTCCGCCAGCGGGCCGAAGAACAGCCCACCCAAGGGGCGGATAAAAAAGCTCAGGGCAAATGCGGCGAAGCTGGCCAACAGGCTGGTGGTGGGGTCATCGGAGACGAAGAACGCCTGGCCGATATAGACGGCGAGAAAACCATAGACGCCATAGTCGTACCACTCGATCAAGTGGCCGGAGGTGGCACCGAGAAACGCACGGCGGCGCTTGCGGACGGTGTCTTGTGCGGGATTGCCCATCGAGGGGACTCCTTGTCTGATTGTCGATCCATGTTAAAGCGCGGCGATACTCGCTGCTTTCAACCACTGCCGCAAGTCGGTCTTGAGAATCTTGCCGTAGCTGTTCTTCGGCAGGTCGCTGCGCCACACATACTTTTTCGGTTTTTTGAACGACGCCATGCGCGTCAGGAACCATGCGGTGAGTTCGCCTTCATCGAGGGGCTGGCCATTGCGGGTTACCACGAAGGCCACCACCGACTCGCCCCACTGCGCATCCGGCTCGCCCACCACGCACACTTCGAACACCTCGGGATGCTGGGCCAGCACTTCCTCGACTTCACGCGGGTACACGTTACTGCCACCACTGATGATCACGTCCTTGGAACGATCCGTCAGGGTCAGGTAGCCGGCCGCGTCGAGATAGCCGATATCACCGGTCAGCAGCCAACCGTCCACCAAGGTCTGGCGAGTGGCCTGTGGGTTGCGCCAGTAGCCTTGCATCACCGTGGCGCCACGTACGGCGATTTCGCCGCGCTCGCCCGTGGGCAATGGCTGGTGCCCGGTATCGAGGATGCGGATTTCCACGCAGGATTGCGCGTGGCCTACCGAGGCGGCGAGGCTGGCCCAGTCGGGACGCTGGCGCTCGGCGATCAGTGCACGGGGCAACACGCTGATGGTCATCGGGCTCTCGCCCTGGCCGTAGATCTGCACCAGGCGCGGGCCGAAGGTGTCGATGGCGTCGCGCAGGTCGGCCAGGTACATGGGGCCGCCGCCGTAGACGATGGTCTTGATGCCGGCGCCGTGATAGTCCTGGCGCCGTGCCTGCTCGACCATGCGCTTGACCATCGTCGGCGCGGCAAACAGCGACACATTGCCCACCTGCTCTGCCAGCCCGAACAGCTCGGCAGCGTCGAAGCCGTGGGAGGCCGGCACCACGTGCCGCGCACCGCAGCGCACATGGATGAAGTTGTATAAACCGGCACCGTGGGACATCGGCGCGGCATACACCGCCGCATCGTCGGCGCTGACCGCATCGACATCGGTGGCGTAGCACAGCGACATGGCGACCAGGTTGCCGTGGGACAGCATCACGCCCTTGGAGCGCCCGGTGGTACCAGAGGTGTAGAACAGCCAGGCAAGGTCCTGATCCTGACGCGACACCGGGTGTTCCAGGGTCGGCCAGCCACGGTTGGCGGGTAGCAGGTGGCCGTCCAGCTCTTTGCAGCACTGGGGCAAATCCCGCGATGAAAACACCTGGCCGCCATCGGTAAAGATCAACCGCGCCTCGGCATTATCGGCAATCCATGCCGCTTCGCCGGGGTGCAGCTTGGCGTTGATCGGCACCGCCACGGCGCCCATCCACCAAATGGCGTAGAGCAATTCCAGGTAGTCGCAGCTGTTTTTCATCAACAGCGCCACGACGTCTCCCGGCACCAGCCCGTGCTGGTCCACCAGGTGCGCAGCGCGTTGGCGCACGTGGGCGGCAAAAGTAGCGTAGTCGGCCACTAGCTCGGTGCCGTCAAACAGCGCCGGGCGTCGAGGGGCACGACGCTGGGTGTCGTGCAGCCAGTTGGCAATGTTCATGGCTCAGCTCCGGCGTGCGTGCAGGACCGAGGCGTAGTTGGCCACCGCCATGCCGCCCATGTTGAACACCAGGCCGAACTCAGGGTTGGGCACCGCCAGGCCTATCGGCTCACCGGTCAATTGCCGGAACGCCAGGGCATGCATCGATACCCCTGTGGCGCCCACCGGATGCCCCTTGGCCTTGAGCCCGCCGGAGAGGTTCACCGGCAAGCGCCCGCCAGCGCGCACCACGCCGCTGTCGAGCACCCGGTGCCCCTCGCCCTTGGGCGCCAGGCCCATGGCTTCGTAGATCAGCAATTCGGCGATGGTGAAACAGTCGTGCACCTCGGCGAAACTCAGGTCGGCCAGGGTGATGTTCGCGCCGCGCAACGCCGAGTGAATCGCCCGCTGCGGGCCCTCAAAGGCAAGGATGTCGCGCTGGGCAATGGGTAACATGTCGTTGACCTGGGTCAGCGCACGGATCTGCACGTCGCGGCGAAACGCCCGCGCCCGCTTGGGCGACGCCAGGATGATAGCGGCGGCACCGTCGCTGATCAGCGAGCAATCGGTCAGGCGCAGGGACTCGGCCACAAAGGGGTTGCTCTGGGACACGTTGTTGCAGTGCTCGAAATTCATCTCCCGATGCATCTGCGCCAGCGGGTTGGCCATGGCGTTGGAGTGGTTCTTGGTGGCGATGGCCGCCATCGAGCCCAGCGGGCAGTGGTAGCGCTCGGCGTATTGCCGTGCTGCGCGACCAAACAACTGCGGGAAACTCAGGCCGGCTTCAGCCGGGTCATTCTGGTAACCGGCACCGGCCAAGGCTTGGGTGACTGCGGCGGTGCTGGTGTGCGTCATCTTTTCGGCGCCCACCACCAGCACCAGTTCGGCGCTGCCGGAGAGAATCGCATTGACCCCCGCCAGGATCGCCGCCGAGCCGGACGCGCAGGCGTTTTCGCAGCGGGTGGCGGGTTTGAAGCGCAGCCCGGGGTCGGCCTGCAACAGCAATGAGGCGGCAAACCCGTCGGGTACCAGCCCCGCGTTGAAATGGCCGAGGAACAACGCGTCGATTTGCGAAGCGTCAATCGCGGCGTCGCTCAAGGCTTCACGGGTGACCTGAACGATCAGGTCTTCCAGCGTGGTGCCTTCCAGGCGACCAAAGCGGGAATGACCAGCGGCAACAATGGAGACGCAATCAGCAGGCATAATCAATTTCTTCTGTTCTTGATTCAGACTTTACTTACAATGACCCACCCCAGGTCGCCCGCCAATTCGTGTAACTACTTACATGGGTAAGTAGCGCGCCAGGGAATGAACAACGAGGCAGGATGCCCCATGAACGCGCTTGCACATCAATTCCAAGATCTCGAACGCCTGGCGTTCAAGCTGTCCCCTGCCCCGCAGATCGTCACCAGCGACCGCGTGATACTCGACTGCAACGACGCTTTCCTGAAGCTGTTCGGCTATACACGCCAGGCACTGGTCAATCAATTGACCCTGCTGATCTACCCTTCCCAGGCCGACTATCACGCCATCGGCAAGCGCAGCCATGACTGGCTGCTCGACAGCGACAACGGCTTTTATTCCGATGAGCGCTTCATGCAACACCACAATGGCGAAGTGTTCTGGGCCAAGTCCCACGGCTACACCCTCACCCCCAACGACCCGTTCAAGTTGATGATCTGGCACTTCGAACGCCTGGATCGCATGCACCAGGGCACCGGCGACCTCACGCCCCGGGAGCGGGAAATCGCCATGCACATTGTCAATGGCTTCAAATCCAAGGAAATCGCCCTGCGCCTGGCGATCTCCCACCGAACGGTGGAAGTGCACCGGGCGCGGCTGATGAAGAAGCTGCAGGCCAAGACCGTGGTGGAGTTGGTGTCGAAGATCATTATGGTGGCCTGACGGGCGGTCGTTGGATTGACTCCAAGTCACGCCCGGCGTATTCGAGGGGCGTTGACAGTTTTTTCATATGTGCGCGGCTATGCTGACGCCCTTCGTTGGGGAGTAACCGGCTTCTGACCCGCTCAGAAGCGTTCGTATCAACATATTCGGCAACCTGCCGTGGTACGAACACCGTTGTGGTTGGTGAGACCAGCGACACAGCCATGCCGGTAGTCGGGCGTGTGGCGGTGTCGTTGACTCATACAGCCCGACTGGAAGCCTTACCGTGAACCCCATTTCCTTGATTCTCCTGGCCTTGGCCATGTCCACGGACGCCTTTGCAGCGGCCATCGGCAAAGGCTCCAGCCTGCATAAACCACGCTTGACCGAAGCCCTGCGCGCCGGCCTGATCTTTGGTGTGATCGAAGCCATCACGCCCATGATCGGCTGGGCGATCGGCCACGCGGCCACCCGCTGGGTGGAAAAATGGGACCACTGGATTGCCTTCACTCTGCTGGTCGGGTTGGGTTTGCATATGATCTGGAACGGGCTCAAGGCCGAGGATGAGGAAGAAGAAAAACCCACACAGCACTCCTTCATGATCCTGGCGGTAACGGCATTTGCCACCAGCATTGATGCAATGGCCGTAGGCGTGGGCCTGGCGTTTGTCGACGTGAATATCCTGCTGGCCTCGGCGGCAATTGGCCTGGCGACGATGACCATGGTGACCATTGGCATGATGCTCGGCCGGGTGCTGGGCACGGTGGTGGGCAAGCGTGCGGAGATGGTCGGTGGCGTAGTGTTGATGCTGGTGGGAGCGACGATTCTGTACGAGCATCTTTCGGTCTGAAGCACACAAAGAATCATGTGTGTGGCTTGCCTGCGATGGCAGCCTGACAGCCCACCAGAATGCTGGGGGTTTTGACCGAGTACATATCCGTTGCTGCGGTAACGGATATGTACTCGGTTTGTACCGGGGCAAGCCCCATTACGGCATTATCAGGCCGCGTGATGTTCCTGCTTCAAGCTGTCCATATCGATCACGAAGCGATACTTCACATCGCCCTTGAGCATGCGCTCATACGCCTCATTGATGTTCTGGATATCGATCATCTCCACATCCGAGACAATCCCATGCTGGGCGCAGAAGTCCAGCATCTCCTGGGTTTCCTGGATGCCGCCAATCAGCGAGCCAGCCAGGCTGCGGCGCTTGAAGATCAGGTTGAACACCGTGGGCGACGGATGCGGGCTGTCGGGGGCGCCGACCAGGGTCATGGTGCCGTCACGCTTGAGCAGGCTGATGAATGCATCCAGGTTGTGCGGCGCGGCCACGGTGTTGAGGATGAAGTCCAGGCTGTTGGCGACCTTGGCCATTTCGTCCGGGTTCTTCGACACCACCACCTGGTCGGCGCCCAGGCGCAGGCCGTCTTCGCGTTTGTTCGGGGAGGTGGTGAACAACGTCACGTGGGCGCCCATGGCGTGGGCAATCTTGACCGCCATATGGCCGAGCCCGCCTAAGCCAACCACACCGACTTTCTTGCCAGGGCCGACCTTCCAGTGGTGCAGCGGCGAGTAGGTGGTGATGCCGGCGCACAGCAACGGCGCCACCGCCGCCAGGTTCGAGTCGTCATGGGAGATGCGCAGCACGAACTGCTCCTTGACCACGATGTTGTCCGAATAGCCGCCGAAGGTGTTTTCACCGCCGAACATCGGGCCGTTATAAGTACCGGTAAAGCCGTTCTCGCAATACTGCTCCTCGCCCTCGGCGCAGGATGAACACTGCTGGCAGCTGTCGACCATGCAGCCGACACCGGCCAGGTCGCCGACCTTGAATTTCTTCACATTGGCGCCGACCGCCGTCACCCGTCCGACGATCTCATGGCCAGGCACTGAAGGATATAGGGTGTTGTTCCACTCGTTGCGCACGGTGTGCAGGTCGGAGTGGCACACACCGCAATAAAGAATGTCGATCTGCACATCGTCAGCCCCCGGCGTGCGGCGCTCGAAGGTGTAGGGCTTGAGGGCGTCCTTGGCGTTCTGGGCGGCGTAGCTGTAAGTCTTGGCCATTTGGTTCACCTGTTGATCTGACGTTGGAGGTCAGTGGACCAGCATAGACGCTGAACCGTTCAACCGAGCACACCCGTACAAGCCCTTCGTCCGGTTTATCGCGAGAGTGGGCTAGAGTCTTTCAGCCCCCTCAATCAGGAGTTTTTTACATGAGCACTTTTGTTGCCAAAGACGGTACCCAGATCTACTTCAAGGACTGGGGCAGCGGTAAGCCGGTCCTGTTCAGCCATGGCTGGCCGTTGGATGCGGACATGTGGGAGTACCAGATGCAATACCTGAGCAGCCGCGGCTTTCGCACCATTGCGTTCGACCGCCGTGGCTTTGGCCGCTCGGACCAGCCCTGGACCGGTAACGACTACAACACCTTCGCCGACGATATCGCGCAGTTGATCGAACACCTGGACCTGCAGGACGTAACCCTGGTGGGCTTCTCCATGGGTGGCGGTGATGTGGCGCGCTATATCGCCCGCCATGGCAGCGCCCGTGTCGCCGGCCTGGTACTGCTGGGCGCGGTGACGCCGATATTCGGCCAGAAACCCGATTACCCCCAAGGCGTACCCGCCGATGTCTTCGATGGCATCAAGGCTGGCCTGTTGAAAGATCGCGCGCAATTCATCAGCGATTTCAACACGCCGTTCTTCGGCCTTAACAAGGGCCAGGAAGTCTCGGAAGGCGTGCTCACCCAAACCCTGCAAATCGCCCTGCTCGCCTCGCTCAAATCGACGGTGGATTGCGTTACCGCGTTCTCCGAGACCGACTTCCGCCCGGACATGGCCAGGATCGACGTGCCGACCCTGGTGATCCACGGCGACGGCGACCAGGTGGTACCGTTCGAGACGACCGGCAAAGTCGCGGCCGAGATGATCGAGGGCGCCGAGTTGAAGGTATACAAGGATGCCCCCCATGGCTTTGCGGCGACCCACACCCAACAGCTGAATGAAGACCTTCTGGCGTTCCTGAACCGTTGAAACTGTGTGGCCGGAGCTCTCCGGCCTTTTTTTCGATGGGCGCCGACATCTCGCTGTAGCCGCGTATGATCTTGCTGAACTGCCGACCACTGGCCACGGTCCCAACCCATACGCTCATCGCTACAGGAACTCACCCATGACGCTCCCTCAAGAAATGACCCTGATCGAAATCACTACCCCTGGTGGCCCCGACGTCCTGCAGCCACGGCGAGCAGACGTGCCGGTGGCCGGGCCTGGTGAAATCCTGATTCGCGTGCACGCCGCCGGGGTCAACCGCCCCGACGCCCTGCAACGCGCCGGCAAGTACCCGATGAAACCCGGCATGAGCCCGATTCCCGGGCTGGAAGTGGCGGGTGAAGTGGTGGCACTGGGCAGCGGTGTGACCGAATACAGCCTGGGCGACAAGGTCTGTGCCCTGACCAATGGCGGTGGCTATGCACAGTTTTGTGCAGTGCCGGCCAGCCAGGCACTGCCGATCCCCCAAGGTATGGATTGGATTCAAGCCGCTGCCGTGCCGGAGACGTTTTTCACGGTCTGGGCCAACCTGTTCGGCCTGGGCGGAGCGCACAAAGGCCAGCGCGCCTTGATCCACGGCGGCACCAGTGGCATTGGCACTACCGCGTTGATGCTCTGCCAGGAGTTCGGTATCCAGGCATTCGCCACCGCCGGCAGTGCTGACAAATGCGCAGCGATTGCCAGGCTGGGTGCCGAGCCGATCAACTACCGCGAGCAGGAGTTTGCCGAGGTCATCGCCAAACAGACCGACGGCAAAGGCGTCGATGTGATCCTCGACATCATGGGTGCCTCGTACCTGAACAACAACCTCAAGTCTCTGGGCATGGACGGCCACCTGGTGATGCTCGGCTTCCTCGGCGGCGGCAAGGCCCATGATGTCGACCTGCTGACCATCCTCGCCAAACGCGCGGTGATCACCGGCTCGCTGCTGCGTGCCCGTACCCGCGAAGAAAAGGCTGCGATCGCCGAGCAACTGCGCGAATACGTATGGCCGGTGCTGAGTGCCGGGCGCTGCCTGCCGATCATCGACAAGGTCTACGCCTACACCGACGCCGCCCAAGCCCATGCGCGGATGGAAGGCGGGGATCATATTGGCAAGATTGTGTTGCGGGTGGAGTGAGGCGCTTTCCTGAATCCTTGGCGGCCGGCTTAGATGGACGGTACCCGGTACAAATGTGGGAGCGGGCTTGCCCCCTCCCACATAGTGCGTGTGTCACTTTGGTTCGGCATACACCGGATAATCCACATACCCCGCCTGCGTCCCGCCATACAACCCTTCTGCCTTCAACGCATTCAACGGCCAGCCATTGAAAATGCGCTGGGGCAGGTCCGGGTTGGCAATGAACGGTCGCCCGAATGCAATCATGTCCGCCAGCCCTGCCTCTACCAGCCGAGCACCGCGCTCGGCGGTGTAGCGTCCGGCGTAGATGATCCTGCCGCTGAAGGTGCTGCGCACCGCCTGGCGGAAGGTCGCAGGCAGGTCGGGAGCGTTTTCCCAGTCGGCTTCGGCGATGGACACGTAAGCGATGCCCGACGCTTCCAGCACCTTGACCGCTTCGATATAGGTGTGGTGCGGGTCTTGCTCCACCAGGCCGATGTAGACGCGGTCCTGGTCCGTGCCACTGAACAGCGGCGAAAAGCGCACACCCAGGCGCTCCGGCCCGACCACCTTGCACACGGCTTCGACGATCTCGCGCAACAAGCGCAGGCGATTCTCCAGCGAGCCGCCGTATTCATCTTCACGGATGTTGGAATGGGCCGAGATGAACTGGTTAATCAGGTAGCCGTTGGCCGCGTGGATTTCCACGCCATCAAACCCGGCATCCAGCGCATTTCGCGCAGCCTGGGCGTACTGCCCGACCAGCTCTTCGATTTCCAGCGTGGCTAATGCACGAGGTACCGGTGGTTGCACCAGCTCACCAACACCCGGGCCGGTTTCGATAAAGGCCTTGGCTTGCAACGCCGGCAGCGCCGAGGGTGCTACCGGGGCGGCACCA
The DNA here is from genome assembly GCF_016405635.1 of Pseudomonas sp. MF6755. NCBI lineage: Bacteria > Pseudomonadati > Pseudomonadota > Gammaproteobacteria > Pseudomonadales > Pseudomonadaceae > Pseudomonas > Pseudomonas sp. MF6755. Next base: position 276,739 of record NZ_JAEKDA010000009.1, on the reverse strand, counting down.
CCGGGTTGTAAGGCGTTGTGGGACACCCGCCCCACATGCCACAACTGGGCAAAGATCACCCCGCCCTCAGCGTGCACCGCCGCAGTGACCTTGCGCCAGCCGTCGATCTGCGCCGCAGAGTAGATACCCGGCGTCCAGGCGTAACCCTGGCCACGGGGCTCGATCTGCGTGCCCTCGCTGACCATGAAGCCGGCACTGGCACGCTGGCGGTAGTACTCGGCCATCAGGTCGGTGGCGATATCACCCGGCTGGGCACTGCGCTGGCGTGTAAGCGGCGGCAGCACAATGCGATTGTTCAATCGGTGATGCCCCAGCTTTATCGGGGTATTCAAGATGCAGTCAGGCATGGGGTAGTCCAAATTCAGAACGAACGAAAACACTGGCGACTCCTGGGAGTCGCCAAATGCGTACAGCAGTTGATTGACTTAGGCGCTGAGTGTCAGCAGGGCCTTGGCCACTTCGCTGGAGCTGCCGGGGTTCTGCCCGGTCACCAGCAAGCCATCGACGATCACGAAAGACTGCCAGTCGGCGCCCTTCTCATACTTGCCGCCCAATTTCCTGAATTCATCTTCAATCAGGAATGGCACTACATCGGTCAACTCCACCGCCGCTTCTTCCGAGTTGGAGAACCCGGTCACACGACGGCCCTTGATCAACGGCGCACCGTTGACCGCCTTGACGTGACGCAACGCACCCGGGGCGTGGCAGACAAAGCCGATAGGCTTGCCGGCTCGTTCGAACGACTCGATGAGCGCGATGGACACCGGCGACTCCGCCAAATCCCACAATGGGCCGTGGCCACCTGGGTAGAACACCGTGTCGAAGTCGGCGGCGTTGACCGAGTCCAGCTTGACGGTGTTGGCCAGTGCTTGCTGTGCAGCCGGGTCGGCGGCGAAACGACGGGTTTGTTCGGTCTGGAAGTCCGGCAGGTCGCTCACCGGGTCCAACGGCGGCTGGCCGCCGGCCGGAGAGGCCAGCACCACCTCGGCGCCGGCGTCCTTGAATGCGTAATAGGGTGCGGCAAATTCTTCGAGCCAGAAGCCGGTCTTGCGCCCGGTATCGCCAAGCTGGTCGTGAGAGGTCAGTACCATTAATACGTTCATTTTCCAGTGCCTCGATCGATGTAGATATCAGGGGTTTCAGGGCCGCCCAACAACTGTCGGGTCAGCAGCAGCGCCTCAGCGAACGGCGCGGTGGTACGGGTAATCTTGGCCATGACGCTGGTTCCCAACCACAGCGCATACAGGCGCCGGGCCAGGCTGTCGGGAGCTTGCTCGAAGGTGAGCGAGCCGTCTTCGGCGCCGCGTTGCAGGGCCATGGTGAGCAAATCGATGGTGCGCGAGGTCCCGCGTTGCAGGGCCAACCGCATCGGCTCTGATAAGTCCGACACTTCGGCGCCGAGCTTTACCGCCAGGCATTTGCCGGCATCGGTGCAGCCCGTATGGTTGTCGATCCAGCATTGCCAATAGCGCATCAGCTTGGCGTAGTGGGATAAACCCGGCTGGTCGAACAGCTGCTGCATACCTTGGAGGTAGTGGTCGAAATAGGTGTCGAGCAACACCACACCGAAGGCATCCTTGGAACCGAAGTAGTGATAAAACGAACCCTTGGGCACTTCGGCAGCCCGCAGGATTTCGTTCAAGCCCACCGCGGAAAACCCCTTGGCACCGACAATCGATTGCCCACGTTCCAGAATCGCCTGCCGTGCACTTTTGCTTGTGTGGTTCATGCTTGACCCCGTCCGATTAGACCAGTCGTCTAGTTCGTTGGGGCCATGTTAGGCAGCGAGGCAACGGCTCACAATGTCATATCCGCAAGGATTCCGGCCATGCGCCAAAGTCGGTTGCCGTTTACCCGGCACACGCCGACAATCGCCGCTCCACCGCCCCTTGGAGAGAAGCGATGCACAGCGTTGCACTGATGGTTTACCCGAATTTCCAATCCTTGAGCCTCAGCCTGGGCTCGGTGTTCGAGTGCGCCAACCTGCTGCGCGGTGAGCCGGCCTATGAGTTTCATCTGGTGTCGGAAAGCGGCGGCGCGGTGATGACCTCCCAAGGTTTTTCGGTGAACACTACGGCGATCCGGCCGCAGGGCTATGACACCCTGATCGTCAGCGGCTACCTGGAGTTTCGCCTGCCGGAGGCCAACCTGCTGGAACTGGTCAAGGCGGCGTCCGCGCAGTCACGCCGTGTGGCATCGTTATGCATGGGCATCTTTGTGCTGGCCGAAGCCGGCCTGCTCACCGGCAAGCGCACCACCACCCACTGGATCCACGCGCCGGCATTCCGCAAGCGCTACCCGGACATCCGCCTGGAAGAAGACAAGCTGTTCGTGGTGGACGGCCAGGTGTGGACCGGCGCCGGCATGAGCGCCGGGGTCGATCTGGCGTTGGCGATGGTAGAGAACGACCTGGGCAGCGACCTCGCCCGCCGCATCGCACGCAAGCTGGTGATTGCCCAGCGCCGCGGCAGCGAGCAATCGCAGTTGTCGGCCTTGCTGGAACTGGACCCCAAGTCCGACCGCGTGCAACTGGCCCTGGCCTATGCCCGCGAGAACCTGACCCATGACTTGTCAGTGGAAGCCTTGGCCGACGTCGCCCGGCTCAGCCCGCGCCAGTTCAGCCGGGTGTTTCGCGAAGAAACCGGGCAGACACCGGCCAAGGCCATTGAAGCCCTGCGGGTAGAAGCGGCGCGGGCGATGATGGAAACCAGCCGCCACCCGGTGGAAGTGGTGGCCCGCGAAACTGGCTTTGGTGATCGCGAGCGCATGCGCCAGGCGTTCCTGAGAGCGTTCGGGCAGCCGCCCCAGGCGATGCAGCAGGTGTTGTTCAATCCAGGCTAGGCTCATAGCCGAACATCGACTTCACCTCCAGGTAGTCCTCCAACCCGAACACCCCCCACTCACGCCCATTACCTGACTGCTTGTAGCCGCCGAACGGTGCGCCATTGTCGGCCTTGCTGCCATTGAGATGGACCATCCCGGTGCGCAGGCGCCGGGCCACGGCACGGGCGCGCTCCAGCGTGCCGGCGCTGACATAGCCCGACAGGCCGTAGACGCTGTCATTGGCAATGGCGATGGCCTGTTCCTCACTGTCATAGGGAATGATCACCAGTACCGGGCCGAACACTTCGTCACGGGCAATTGGCATGGCCGGGTCGACATCGGCGAATACCGTGGGCCTGGCATAGAAACCGGTGGTCACGCCTGCCGGACGCCCTGCTCCACCGCAGACCGGCGTCATATCCACCGCCGCCAACAAGCCCTGCACCCGTTCGAACTGCGCCTGATTGGCAAGCGGCCCCATGGCCGTGGCCGGGTTGCTGTCGTCCCAGCACACGTGCGCGGCAACCTCCTGCGCAATCGTTACAGCCCGTGCTTGCAAGGCCCGTGGCACCAGCATGCGCGCAGGTGCATTGCACGACTGCCCGCTATTACGAAAACAGCTGCTGACCCCATGGCGCACCACCGCATCGAAGTCGGCATCCTCGAGAATCAAGTTGGCCGACTTGCCGCCCAGCTCCTGGGAGACGCGCTTGACCGTATCCGCCGCCGCCTTGGCCACGGCGATGCCGGCGCCGGTAGAACCGGTGAACGAGAGCATATCGATGTCGGCATGTCGGGCCAGGCCATCGCCGATGGTCGGGCCGTCGCCATTGACCAGGTTGAATATGCCCTTGGGCACTGCGGCGCGGTGCAGGATGTCGGCGAGCAACATCGCCGATAACGGCGCCTTTTCGCTGGGCTTGAGCACCACCGTACAGCCCGCCGCCAGTGCCGGGGCGAGCTTGCAGGTGAGCTGGTTGAGTGGCCAATTCCACGGCGTGATCAGCCCGCACACACCAATGGGTTCGCGACTGATCAACGTGCTGCCGTGGGGACGGTCGAAGGCATAGTCCTTGAGAATTTCGTAGGCCCGTTGCAGATGGCCGAGCCCCGCGGGCACGTGGGCGCTACGGGCCAGGGACAATGGTGCGCCCATTTCCTGGTGCACGCACAGCGCCAACGCCTCGGCGTGTTCGCGATAGCCGTCGATGATCGCCGCCAACAGGTCCAGGCGTTGTTCACGGCTCCATTGCCCGTAGCTGTGGAAAGCGCGCCTTGCCGCAGCGACAGCCAGGTCGAGGTCGGCGCGGTTGCCCAGGCTGATGTGGGCGATGGCCTGCTCGGTGCCAGGATCAATCACCGCCAGGGTCTCGGTGCCCTGGGGCTTGACCCATTGACCGTCGATGTAGAAATCCAGGGGGTTCATCGCGTTACCTCAAGGGCCTGCTTCAACGTGCCGAACACCAGCGCGACCTGTTCCTCGCTGATGATCAGTGGCGGCGACAGCACAATATTGTCCCCCGACGCCCGCACCAGCACCCCGGCATCGAAACAGCGCTGGGCCACCTCCGCCGCCCGCGCACCGGGAGCACCGTCACGGGGGGTGAGTTCCACCGCGCAGAGCAGGCCGATGGCCCGCACGTCCAGCACCAGGGGCTGTTCGCGCAGCGCCAGCGCGGTGGTTTGCCACAGCGGCGCGATCTGCTGGACATGGGCATTGAGGCCCAGCTGCGCATGCACATCCAGGGTCGCCAAACCCGCCGCGCACGCCAGCGGATGGGCCGAATAGGTGTAGCCGTGCATCAGCTCGATGGCCTGTTCCGGGCCTTGCATAAAGGCGTCGTAGACCGCACCGCTGACCAGCACGCAGCCCATGGGCACCGCACCATTGGTGAGGCCCTTGGCCAGGGTCATCAGGTCTGGCGTGACGCCGAAGGCCTGGGCGGCGAAACCATGGCCGACGCGACCAAAGCCAGTGATCACTTCATCGAAAATCAGCAGCACGCCATGGCGATCGCAGATGTCCCGCAACCGTTGCAGGTAACCCTGGGGTGGGGCGTACACGCCACCGGAGCCCGTGATCGGTTCAACAATCACCGCCGCCACTGTGGCCGGGTCGTGGATCTCCAGCAGTTGCAGCAACGCGTCCGCATAGTGGGCGCCCTGCTCTGGCTGGCCGTGGCTGAAACGTGACACCGTGTCATAAGGCAACGGCAAATGCGCCACATCGCCGAGCAACGGTCCGAAGTCACGCTTCTGGCGGCCTATTCCCGATACCGACAGCCCGCCAAAGCCCATGCCGTGATACCCCTTGGCGCGGCCGATCAGCTTGGTACGGCGGCAGTCTCCACGGGCCTGATGGTAAGCGCGGGCGATTTTCAGGGCGGTGTCCACCGCCTCGGAACCGGAGTTGGTGAAGAACACTTTATCCAGGCCCGCCGGCGCCATGGCCGCCAGGCGATCGGCCAGGGTCAGCGCCGCCGGGTGGCTCATTTTGAACGACGACACAAAGTCCAGGCGCCCCGCTGCCTCGCGAATTGCCTCGACAATCCGTGGTTGGCCGTGGCCGGCGTTGACGCACCATAACCCGGCCATGGCATCGAGCACCGCGCGGCCATCGGTGGTGGTGTAGTGCATGCCGGCAGCGCGATCAAACAGCATCGGCGCACGGTTGAACGGGCGCATCGCGGTAAACGGCGCCCACAGGGAAGAACTCATGGGTGTACTCCTTGAGCAGAGATTCGCGTGCCGAACAGAGTCGGACGTTGCAGGGCACCGGCGTTGGTGTTGACGCCGCGGTCGAAGTGCAGACGCCCGTCATGCAAGCGGCAACTGACGTGGTCGCCGAACGCGGTTTCGACAAAACGCCAGTCCATGCGCAACTCGCCGTCGGTGGTCCAGCCAGCCTTGGCAACCACTGGAGTCTGCTCAGGCTGGTATTGGTGGTGAAGGTAGTTGCCGGTGATGCTGGTGATGGTTTCAAGCGGCCGCTGGAAACCGGCGCGCAGGTGGTGAGTGCCGCGGTGGTCGACCAGGGTGAAGGTGCAGTGATCGCCGTGGAATTCAAAAGCCAGTTCGTGCACGCCATCTTCATTCGGTTCGATGATGTAACGCCCTTGCAGTGCGGCGCTCGCCGGCGATACCGACAAACCCTGCAAAGTGGGCAGGCGCAAGTGGTCAATCAGCGCCTCCAGCTGCACCTGGCTGGCCTTGGGGTCGGCACTGCTGCGCCCCAGCGCCGGGAACAAGTGTTGCCACAGCGCCTGGTGCACGCGCTTTTCCCCCAGGCGCAGGCCGCAGGTAAAGACCATCACCGCCTCCTGCTCGGGCAGCACCATGCAGTACTGGCCGAACACGCCGGACGCGTAGTAGCCGCCGTGTTGGGTCATCCACCATTGGTAGCCATAGCCTTCGCGCTGGGCTTCATTGGCCTTGTTCTTGTCCCGTGGCAAGTACTGCTTGCCGTCGAACTCGCCCATCCACACATCCTGCACCTGGTTGCGCGTGGCGGCGCCCACCCACGCTGGCGACAGCAATTGACGGCCCTGCCATTGGCCCTGGTTCAAGTGCAGCACGCCGAACTTCAGCGAGTCCTCGCTGGTGCAGCTCAAGCCATTGCCACCGGAGTTGAAACCGCCCGGCGCCAGGTCCCATTCCAGTCGGTCGAGGCCCATATGCTTCAGCACCCGCTCCTGCAGCAGTGCATGCAGGGTCTGCCCGCTGACCTGGGTGACGATGGCCGACAGCATGAAACTGCTGGCACTGCTGTAGATAAACGACTGGCCCGGCGGCTCGTCCACCGGCTCATTGAGGAACGCCTGGACCCAGCTGGTTTGCAGGTTGCGCCAGTCACCACCGGAAATGCCGCGTGTGTGGCCGGTGCGCATGGTCAGCAGGTCCTCCACAGTCATGGCCGCGAGGTTGGCACTGATGGGCCGCGGGCACAGCTCGGGGAAGAAATCGATCACCTTGTCCGTGAGCGCCAGCCGACCATCGTCGATCAACAAGCCCACTGCTGTGGCGGTCCAGCTCTTGGTCGCCGAATGTTGCACATGCATGCGATGGGCCGAATAGGGTTGCCAGAACGCCTCGACCACCACTGCGCCCTGGCGATACAGCATGAAACTGTGCAGCTCCAGGCCCGCCTCGGTCACGGCCTGAATAAAGTCGACGATACCGGCGGGGTCGACACCGCGTTCAATGGGCAAGGCCCGGGGCAACGGGATGTAAGTCATAGTGGGTCCTCGTTCATGTTTTTATATTTCAAATAATGCAGATAAAGATTTGCTCACAGCGGCCTGGTGTATTTGAGCCACCTATAATTCCGTTTTTCCGAGTATCCTTGCCTCCCCTGTCACAGGAATGACTCCGCGCCATGTCCCCACTCACCTCGCTGCAGACCAAAGTTGCCGGCCAGATCCTTGCCGCCATCGCCAGCGGCGACTTGCAACCCGGTATGCACCTCAAAGAAGTCGAGCTGGCCCAGCGCCTGGGGGTGTCGCGCTCGCCGATTCGCAGCGCGCTGTCCTACCTGGCGCAACAGCAGGCCATCGAGCCATTGCCGCAACAGGGCTTTCGCGTACCGCTGCAGGCGGCCGCTGGCCTGGCGCAACAGGTCAGCGAGTTGCACAACGAAGAGGACCAGTTGTACACGCGGCTGATCGACGATCGCTTGAACCAGGCACTGCCTGACCAGATTTCCGAAAGCGATTTGCTGCGCCGCTATGGCGTCGGCAAAAGCGTGCTGCGTCGTTGCCTGTTGCGCCTGTCGGATGAAGGCGTGATGCAGCGCAAGCACGGGCATGGCTGGCAATTCCTGCCGACCCTGAACAGCCCGCAGACGCGCTTCGAAAGCTATCGCTTGCGCATGCTGCTGGAGCCCGCCGGGTTGCTGGAGCCGACCTTCAGGATCAACCGCGAACAATTGCGCCGCTGCCGCGAACGGCAACTGGAACTGCTCGAAGGCCAGGTCGATGGGCAACGCTTTATCGAGTGCAACGCAGAGTTCCATGAACTGCTGGCGGCGGCGTCGGGCAATGGCTATATCCTGCAAGCGATCCAGCAGCAGAACCGCTTGCGCCGGCTCACCGAATTCCACACGGTGAGCAATGTGGAACGGGTCAAGGTGTCGTGCCAGGAACACCTGGCAATCCTCGATGCGTTGGAGCAAGGCGATAACGAATGGGCGGCGACGCTGTTGCACCGCCACCTGGAGGTGGCGAGCAAGTTGCGGGTGGCGCGCAATAAGGGCTGAGGCGTTGCTGTCACAGACACAAAAAGCCGAAGGTGGGAGAGGCGCTCTTGATCTTGATCTCTGGCGCCCCGTTGAACCGTGCTGGCCGAATACGTTCATCACCAAAGCGCCACGGTATAGCCAACAATCACCCGGTTCTCATTCATATCCCGCAAGTAGTTGGACTTGCTCAACCCATTCCTCCAGCGCAACGACACCCCTTTGAGCGCCCCGGACTGAACCACATAGCCCAGATCGATATCCCGCTCCCATTCACGCCCCTCCCCCACAAACCCCTTGACCTGCGCCTGATCGCCCTTGGCCCAACGCGTCGAAAAGGTCAGCCCCGGAACGCCCAGGGCGGCGAAGTCAAAGTCATACCGCGCATGCCAGACCCGCTCGTTGGTCTGGGAGAAGTTGCTCAGTTGATACTCGGAAAACAGGTAGGTATTGGTCCCGTCCACATAGGTAAACGGCGTCGACCCGAACTGCTCCTGATACCCGCCGCCCAGGCTATGGCCCTTGTAGCTGTACATCGCCCGCGTACTCAGCGCGCGGTTGTCGACTTTGCCCGCCAAGCCCGCGCCGGATTTGTCCGCGTCGAAATAGCGGATATCGGTCTTGAGCGTGCCACCACCGAGGGCAAAGCTGTTTTTCAGCCCGACGTAGTGCTGCTGATAGATGTCTTGCAGTTGCGCAAAGTGATAGCTGAGGACCATGCCTGGGGTGAGCGTGTAGTCGCCGCCGGCAAAGCGGAAGCGGTCGCTCTTGGCGCTGCTCTTGTAGGCACCGCTCTGGCTGGTCAGCCCCAGGTCTTCGTAGTCGGTGGATTCGCGTTGCCTGGTCTGGTCGATCTGCCCGCCGACCAAGGCCAAGCCGGCAATGTCCGTGGACGTTACCTGGGTGCCACGGAAGGTCTGCGGGAACAACCGGCTGGTGTTGGGTTGCAAGGTCGGCAGGTCCGGCAGCAGGTAGCCGCTGCGCAACTCGCTCTTGGCCAGGCGCACCTTGCCGGTCACGCCGAGCTTGGAGTACTCGTCATGGGCGCGCTTGGCATAGCTGGGCTTACCCGGTGCAACATCGTTGTCCCTGGATAACAGGCCGGAGCCTGAGCGATCCGGGCTGGAGTCGAGTTTCAGGCCAAGCATGCCGACTACGTCCAGGCCGAACCCCACTCGGCCTTCGGTGAAGCCTGACTTCAGGTTGAGCATAAAACCCTGGGCCCATTCCTCACGCTTGGATTGCCCGGCGTCTTCACGATAGTCGCGGTTGAAGTAGTAATTCTTCACGTCCAGGTCGGCCTTGCTGTCCTTGATGAAGTCCGCCTGGGCTGGGGCGCACAGCAGGCCCCCGCTCATCAGGCCGACACCTTTCAAGATCAGGTTGAAATGGTTGTTATGCATGGGCTTGGCTCCTGGCAGTCGTTACGGGTGAGTAGGTCTTATTGTTTTTTTGGGCACGACATTCCCCATCGCGCAGGTTTTCAAGGCTGCGCGCCGGAAGAAATCAGGGTCTAAATGGCCGGTCGTATTCGGTAGCCGCCGCCCGGCAGTTGCTCCAACGGGCTGGCGGCGGCCAGCAACTGACGGGTGTACGGGTGCTGCGGGTGATCGAAGATCTGCTCGCGGGGGCCCACTTCCACCACCTCGCCCTGATGCATCACCGCGACCCGATGCGCAATGCGCTCCACTGCCGCCAGGTCATGGGAGATGAACAGGCAGGCAAAGCCGTACTGCGCCTGCAACCGCTCGAAAAGTTCGAGGATCTGCTTCTGGATAGTCATGTCCAGGGCCGAGATCGGCTCGTCGGCGATCACCAATTGCGGGTGGCGCACCAGGGCGCGGCCGATGGCGACGCGCTGGCGTTGGCCGCCGGAAAGCTGATGGGCAAAGCGCTCGACAAACTGCTCGCCCAGGCCGATGTCCTTGAGGGTTTGCACCACCCGCTCACGGCGCTCGGCCGCATTCAAACCGGGTTCGTGACGCAACGGCTCGGCAAGGATTTCGCCGATTTTCATCCGTGGGTTCAGAGATGAATACGGGTCCTGGAAGATCATCTGGCACTGCAGGCGATGGGTACGGTTGGCGGCCTTGAGAATGTCCACACCCTTGAAGCGGATCGAGCCGGCGCAAGGCTTGATCAGCCCGACCAACGAGCGGCCCAGGGTGGTCTTGCCCGAGCCACTGCCACCCACCAGCGCCAGGGTTTCGCCCGGGGCGATCACCAGGCTGGCGGCATGCACCACGCGGTGGTGCTGGCGCTTGCCCCAGAACGAGGTCGGCCCGGGATGCTCGATGCTCACCTGGTCAACTTCAACCAAGGGCCCGTTGCTCGCCGGCAATGGCGCCAGCACACCACGGCGCGGCAAGGCTTCCAGCAACTGGCGGGTGTACTCGGCCTTCGGCGAGAGCAGAATCTCCTCGATAGTGCCCTGCTCCACTGCCTGGCCATGGCGCATCACCACCACCTTATGCGCATAGCGGGCGACCAGGGACAGGTCATGGCTGATGAACAGGATCGCCGTGCCTTGCTCGCGGGTCAGTTCCAGCATCAGTTCGATCACGTCCAGCTGCGCCAGGCAATCCAGGGCGGTGGTGGGCTCATCGGCGATCAGCAAGGCGGGGCGCAGCAGCATCACCGAGGCCAGCATGATGCGTTGGCGCATGCCGCCGGAGAACTGGTGCGGGTAGGACTCCAGGCAGCGCTCGGCGGCCTTGATGCCGATACGCCGCAGCATGCTCAGGCAACGCTCGCGAATCTGCGTGGCGTCAAGGTCGGTGTGCAGCCTGAGGGCTTCGCTCATCTGCTGGCCGATCTTCAACGCCGGGTTGAGCGACACCATCGGTTCCTGGAACACCATGCCGATGCTCGCGCCACGAATGGCGCGCAGCGCCTCGGTGCTGGCACTGGCCAGGTCGCGCCCCTGGAAGTCCAGGCGCCCACCGCAGACTTGCATGGGTAAGGGCAGCAGGCCAATCGCGGCGCGGGCGGCCATAGTCTTGCCGCTGCCGGACTCGCCCACCAGCGCCACGATCTCCCCCGGTGCGATGCTGAAACTCAGGTCATCCACCGCCAACGGGCCGTATTCGCCAACACGGATCTTCAGGTGTTGCACGTTCAACAAAACAGGATTGGCCGACATGCCTACTTCCTCATCCGGGGGTCGAGGCGATCACGCAAGGCATCGCCGAACAGGTTGATCGCCAACAGCGTCAGGCAGATAAACAGCCCAGGGAACACACCCAGCCAGGGCGCCGAGGCCATATATGGCCGGCTGCTGGCGAGCATGTTGCCCCAGGTGGCAGCCGGCGTTGGCACGCCCAGGCCAAGAAAGCTCAGCGCGCTTTCCGAGAGCAGCGCCCAGCCGAACATACTGGTGGCCAGCACACACAGCGGCGCCAGGCAGTTGGGGGCGATATGCCGCAGCATGGTGTACAGCTCGGAGTTGCCGATCACCCGCGAGGCCTCGATGTATTCCAGTTCACGCAAGGACAGCACAGTGCCGCGCACCACCCGCACCACCGACGGCGTGTAGGCGATGCCCAGGGCCAGGACAATGCCGTACTCGCTGGCACCGATGATCGCCATGATGCCCAGCGCCATGAGGATGCCGGGAAACGCCAGCAGCGCATCGTTGAGCATCATCAGCACGCGATCAGTCCAGCCACGCAGGTAACCGGCGAGCATGCCGATCAAGGTGCCAGCCAGCACCGCGACACTCACCGTCAGCACGCTCACCCATAAGCTGGTGCGTGCACCAATCAGCAAGCGGCTGAACACGTCGCGGCCAAACTCGTCGGTGCCCAGCCAATGGGCCGCCGAGGGCGCCTGGAAACGCGACATCAGGTCAATCTTCAACGGGTCGAACGGTGACCACACCAGGCCTAGCAACGCCAACCCAATCAACACCACCAGCAACCCGCCGCCGATCAACGCATTGGCCGGCGCCCATACGCGTCGGCGCTTGCCCGGCACGGGCACGGCAATACTCGCACTCATAACTTCACCCTTGGATCGAACAGCGGATAGAGCAGATCCACACACAGGTTGACCAGCACGTAGATAAACGTGATCAGCAACAGGCAGCCCTGCAGCACCGGGTAGTCACGGGCGAAAATCGCGTCCACCATCAGCCGGCCGATGCCCGGCAGGGTGAACACGGTTTCCAGCACAGCGATACCGCCCAACAGGTTGCCGAGGATCAAACCCACCAGGGTCCAGGTCGGTGCAAAGGCGTTGGGTAGTGCGTGTTTCCACAGTACCGCCCGCTCCGACAGCCCCTTTGCCCGTGCATGGGCGATGTACTCCAGGCGCAGCACTTCGATGGTGCTGGCCCGCGCCATGCGGGTAATTGCGCCGACTTCCACCAAGGTCAGGGTCACCACTGGCAGCACCATGTAGCTGATCGCTTGCCACGGCGCCTGGGCGAAGCTGACGTAGCCCACCACCGGCAACCAACCGAGCTGGATGCCGAACGCGTGCAGCAACAACAGGCCGAGCCAGAAGCTGGGGATCGACAGCAGCAAGGTGGCAACGGACACCAGACCAAGGTCCAGAGCGCTGTTTTGCTTCCACGCCGCGATCAGGCCAATCGGCACCGCAATCAGCGTGGCGAGTAGCACCGCCACCAGCACGATGGTGGCGCTGACGCTGAACCGGTCGAGAATCAGCGGCAATACCGCTTGCTTGGTGCTGATGGAAAAACCCAGGTCAACGCTCAGCACCGCCTTGAACCAGATCAGGAACTGGGTCACCAGTGAGTGATCCAGGCCCAGGGTGTGGCGCATGTCGGCCAGGCTCTGGGGGTCGGCCATATCGCCGAGCATCAGCAGTGCCGGGTCGCCGGGGATCAGGCGAATCAGCGCGAACACCATCACCGAAATCAGCAACAGCGTCGGGATCGCCATGGCGAGTTTTTGCAGGATAAAACGCAACATGCTCAAGCCCCGTTAGTGCGCCGCGAGGCTGACGCCCCACAGCCTTGGCGATGACACCGGCCACGAATGGAAACCCTTGACGCTATCGCGCAACGCTGCGGCAACCGTGCCGTTGTAGATGATCACCATCGGCGTGTCGTGGATCATCATCGTGTGCAATTGGTCGAACAGCGCCTGGCGCCTGGCCGTGTCGCTCTCACGCACAGCTTCACGCAGCAGCGCCTGGGCCTGGGGGTTGTCCCAGACCTTGCGCGGTTCCTTGGTCTTGTCGCCCATCAGTGAATCGAAACTGGTGGCCGGGTCCAGGCGCGATGAATAAGAGAACGCCATCATCTGGTAATTGCCGCTCTGGTAGCGCTCCAGTTGAGTGCCCCACTCCAGGGTTTCCATCTGGATATTCACGCCGCTGGCCATGGCCATCGCCTGGCTGAGCAGGCCCATGTCGAACATCTGCGGATAGCGCTTGTTGACGATCATCTTGATCGGCTGGCCCTGATAGCCGGCCTCTTGCAACAGACGCCGGGATTCCTGCGGGTCGTAGCGGTAACCCTGCCTGGCCGTGGCGCTGTAGAAGGCGCTGGTTTGTGGGACCGCCGAATTGTTCGGCTCGGAAGTGCCGTTGGACAGCGCGTTAACCATTTGCCCGTAGTCCAGGGAATGGGCGATGGCCTGGCGGATGCGCACATCCTTGAGCAGCGGGTCGTTGGTCTGGAACAGCAAGCCGCAGATCGCCATGATCGGGCTGAACGAGATCTGCACGCCCGGACGGACCTTCAACTCCTCGGCATCGCTGGCGCTGACATTGGGCAGCAGGTCGATGTTGTTGGACATCAACGCCGCCTTGGCCGACGACGGATCGGGGATCACCATGAACCGTACCGCTTCCACCAGGGCCTGCTTCTTGCCGGTAAAACCATCCGGCCCGGCCTCGTCGCGCGGGCTGTAGTCATTAAAGCGCGACAACGTCACGTACTGGCCGGGTTTCCATTCGGCGAGGCTGAACGGGCCGGTACCGATGGGGGCCTTCCAACTGCCGTCTGCGGCCAGTGAGTCGGGATGCAGGATGCCGCTGCCGGCGCAATCGGGGCGCGCCATCGCGGCCAGGAACAGGCCGCTGGGCTGATCGAGGTGGAACACCACGGTGAGTGGGTCCGGGGTGTCGATGCCGGTGATTTTCGCACCGCCGCGGCCATCGAATTCAGCCAGGCAGCGCCATTGTGTTTTAGGGTTGAGGTAACGCTCCCAAGTCCACTTCACCTCGGTTGCGGTCAAGCTTGCGCCGTTCTGGAAGTGCACGCCTTCGCGTAGCTTGAAGGTGTAGGTCATGCCGTCATCGGACTGCTGCACCTCACGGGCCAACAACGGGCCGACGGAGGCGTCTTCGCGATGGGCCACCAGGCCTTCGACGATATGGAGCATCACAGTGTCGGTGTTTTCGTCACGGTTGACGCCCGGTTCGGTGCTGCGGATGTCGGCGTTCAAGCCGACGCGCAAAGTGCTCTGGGCCTGCGCAAGGCCGGCGCCAAGTGCGAGGGTGACGCACAGTGTGCCATTGAGTAAGCGATTCACGGGAGACGTTCTCCTACGCTGAAAAGACCGGCCTGGGGCAGGAGCCGGCTTCAAGCCTGTGTCAGGTAGTTGTTGTTATGGCCTGATCGGGATCAGTACCGCGGGCTTTTGTTTTTTTAAATTCGCCGAGACATATTTGCAGCAGCAGCTTCTGATGTAAATGTTTTTTTATGCAAATAAAAACATTATGAAGCAAATTGCTGCCGCTCAAGATCAAGCAGATGGATATCTGCCTGAAGTTTGCAGAGCAAACTGGGGGAGCGGCATTGGAGCTTGCCCTGCTACATTTGGATCACAGGGGATCAGTGACAGCGACCCGCCTTCACACTCGGAAAAAACCGCCCGTCAATGCAGCGAAACCCGGGTAATCAGATAGCTCACCAACTGCGGATCATCCTCCAGCTCAATCGTCTGCACTGGACGCGGCAGGGTATCCAATACGGTGCGCCAGAACGCCTGGGACACCTCGTCCTGATCATAAAAACGCACCAGCCAATTGGCCTCGCCACTGCACAGCACCTGGCTGGCGATGGCGCGGCCAATGCCTTTGCGACGGTAGCGCTTGAGGATAAACAGGTCGGCCAGTTCGAGGGCGTCGATGCCGGGCAGTTCGCTACCTTCGATCAGCAGGAAACCAGCAATATAGCCGTCCACCAGCAGCAGGTTGGCGCTCCACTGCGGGTCGTGCCAGTAACGGGCCAGGTGCTCGTCATGGATGTAGAAACGGCCATCGGCCTCGACATCTTCCTGTTCCCAGTCCGAAGACTCGTAGGCGTAGTACTGGTAGAGATTGCGGATCAGCTCGGCGTCTTCAGGGCCGGTCTGGATCAATTCGACGGTGGTTTCAGGCATGGGGCTCTCAGTGAAAAAACGCAGGGCGCCATTGTTCACAAAAGTGTTCGTCAAGCCAATGGATTGTCGATTCCTTTCTACTTGCTGAACCGATTGCAGATAGCGGTTGCCCTGGGCTAATTCCTGAAACATTTAGAATAAACTTCGCAGGTTTCCACCTTTTGCTCAAGGACACCTAATTTTGACCAACGTCTGTACCGCCGGCCTGGATGTGGGCTTTGCCTCCCTGGATTACCTGCAGATCTTCATTCTGGGCGTAATCCAGGGCATTACCGAATTGCTGCCAGTGTCGTCCACCGCGCATATGCGCGTGGTGCCCGCCCTCCTCGGCTGGCAAGACCCGGGCTCGGCGTTTTCCGCAGCCATGCAATTGGCGGCGCTGGCGGCGGTGGTCAGTTACTTCTGGCGGGATGTGCACCAGGTCACCACCGGCAGCATCAGTGCGGTACGCCGGGGTGACTACAACGACCCGTGGTTCAAGCTGGCCGTGGCGATTGTGCTCGCGACCGTGCCGATCGGCATTGCCGGCCTGGCCTTGTCTTCGACCCTGAATGCCTGCAACTCGCCGTTGCGTGGGCTGATGGTAATCGGCATTTCGTGCGTGGTGATGGCGGTGTTGCTGGCGCTGGCCGAAGTGCGCGCCCGCCACACCCGCGACGTGAGCCAGATGCGCCTGCGCGATGCGCTGATCGTAGGGGTGGCGCAGATCGGCGCGTTGATTCCTGGGGTATCGCGTTCGGGCTCCACGCTCACCGCAGCGCTGTTCCTGAATTTCAAGCGTGAGGAAGCGGCGCGATTTTCCTTCCTGCTGGGCCTGCCGGCCATCGCCCTGGCCGGCTTGAAAGAGCTGTGGGTGCTGCTGCACGCCGATATGCCGGCTCACGCCTGGCCGCACTTGATCTTCGGCCTGGTGGTGGCGAGCGTCTCGGCGTTCTTCGCGATCTGGGGCCTGATGAAGTTCCTGGAGCGCTTCTCCACCTGGCCGTTCGTGATCTACCGTGCGCTGCTGGGGATCTTCCTGATCGTGGCAGTCAGCACCGGGTTGTTGAGTTAAGCCGCGGGTTCGCGGTCGGCCAGTTACCTTCAGTCCAGGTCGCTCGCATCATGACGCTCGGGCAATAGATCCTCACCCGACACCCGATTCACCCGCCGCCCGCGCTGCACCGCTGGCCGGGCGTCAATTGCGTCGGCCCAGCGCAGCACGTGTTGGTACTCATGCACCGATAGAAACTCCGCCGCGCCATACAACCGGCCTTTGACCAGCCCGCCGTACCAAGGCCAGATGGCAATGTCGGCAATGGTGTACTCATCCCCGGCGATGTACTCGCTCACCGCCAGGCGCTTGTCCAGCACGTCCAGTTGGCGCTTGGCCTCCATGGCAAAGCGGTTGATCGGGTACTCCATCTTGCTCGGCGCATAGGCGTAGAAATGTCCGAAGCCACCACCCAGGTAGGGCGCGCTGCCCATCTGCCAGAACAACCACGACAGGCATTCAGCCCGCGCCGCAGGCTCGGTGGGCAAGAACGCGCCGAATTTCTCGGCCAGGTACTGCAGGATCGCGCCCGACTCAAACACCCGAATCGGCGTGGCGCCACTGTGGTCCATCAGGGCCGGAATCTTCGAGTTCGGGTTCACCGCCACGAAGCCGCTGCCGAACTGGTCGCCGTCACCGATCTTGATCAGCCAGGCATCGTATTCGGCGCCGGTGTGCCCGAGGGCCAGCAACTCTTCGAGCAGGATCGTGACCTTCTGCCCGTTGGGGGTGGCCAGGGAATACAACTGCAGCGGGTGCTTGCCCACCGGCAGCGTCTTTTCGTGGGTAGCGCCGGCGATAGGCCGGTTGATGCTGGCGAAGGTGCCGCCGTTTTCGGTGTCCCAGGTCCAGACCTTTGGGGGTAGATAGTCAGCCATGCCACTGCTCCTCAGGGATTGTATTCAACCAAGCGTTCCAGACTAAACCAAAGACGGCTGGTGCGTCACACCGGCATCCCCGTCTTGTCGAGGCACCTGTACGCGCAGGACGATAAGCAAAGCCGCGATCAGCATCAACACGCCCGCGCCGACAAACACCCCACCAATACCGCTGACGCTGAACATCAACCCGCCACCGGCAGCCCCTGCGGCAATCGCCGACTGCACCGAAGCGACCACCATGCCGCCGGCACTTTCAGCCTGGTCCGGCACCGCACGGGCGACCCAATTGGACCATGCCACCGGTACGCCGCCGAACGCCATGCCCCACAGCGCCAGGAGCAACGCCTGACCCGGCAGTGACACGGGCAGCCAGACCAGGGCCAGTGCCGCAATACCCACCAGCACCGGCATCAACACCAACGTCCCACGCGGGTGACGCACCAGTAACCAACCGGCGAGCAAGGTGCCGACGAAATTCGCCACGCCGAAACCCAGCAGCATTAGCGCCAGCCCTTGGGTATCGACGCCGGTGGTGCTTTCCAGGAACGGACGAATGTAGGTGAACAACGCGAAATGCGCGGTATGGACCAGTACGCAGCCGAACATGCCCATGGCGATACCCGGGCGCAGCAGCACCTCCAGCACGGTGCGCAGGCGCGCGGTGCCACTGGGCGCCAGGCGCGGCAGGGTGAACGCCTGGAACGCCAGGGTCACCCCACCCACGGCAGCCGCCGCGATAAACGCACTGCGCCAACCGTAGAGCCCACCCAAGTAGCTGCCCAGCGGCACGGCGACCACGGTGCCCGCCGCAATCCCGCTGAAAATGATCGACAGCGCCCGTGGCAGGGACGCGGTCGGCACCAGGCGCATGGCCACCGCCGCCGCCATGCTCCAGAAACCGCCCAGGGCGATGCCCAGCAGGATGCGCATCAACAACAGCACGGTCAGGCTGGAAGACAGCGCCACCAGCAGGTTGGAGGCGATCATCAGCGTGGAGAACCCCAGCAGCACCACGCGCCGGTCGATGCTTCGGGTCAGGCCGGGCACCAGCAAGCCGGCAAACAACGCCACCACCGCCGTCACCGTCACGGCTTGCCCGGCCAGCGCTTCCGAAACACCCAGGTCCAATGCCATGGGTGTCAACAAACTGGCCGGCAGGTATTCCGCCGTCAGCAAACCGAACACCCCCATTGCCAAAGAAAATACCGCCAGCCAGGCCGGCTCCGTCACCACCCCGGCAGGGGCATGGGCTGCATATTCACTCATCACAGGTCATCCTCAGATCATTAGCAAGGCGGCCAGTCTAGGTTTGCCTGTTAGGATGATCTATGATGCAAACCCTTGAGTTTTTGACCGAAACCCCGACCATGACTGCCGCGGATGCTTTTACCCTGTCTTCCGACCTGATCAATGAACTGTTGCGCGGCATGCGCCTGCGCGGCGTGCAGTACCGTCGCATCCAGGCCGGCCCGACCTTCGGCATGGGCTTTGGCGCCAAGCCCGGCCACGCCTATTTCCACTTTGTCGCGGCCGGCCACGTGACCTTGCGCGGCGAGGATGGCGACCTTTTCGAACTGTCGGCGGGCAATGCGGTGTTCATCGCCCATGGCGGCGCGCATGCATTGTTATCCGACGCGAATGCCGCAACGCACGACATCGGCGATTTCGACAGCGCACCGCTGGGGGACGCGGTCTGCGCCGTGGATGCGTCACCCGAGACCGTCCCCAGCACTCTGCTGTTCAGTGCCTGCATGGAGTTCGAACTCGGCAGCATCCAGGGCCTCGGCAACCTGATGCCGGCGCTGATGCTGATCGATGCCGGGGGCCAGCGTTACCCCGGCCTGATGCCGATCCTGGCGGTGATGGAACGGGAAGTCTCCACGGCGCGCATCGGCTTTGCCGGTATCCTCGCGCGCCTGGCCGATGTGGTGTCGGCGATGATCGTACGCGGCTGGGTCGAATGTGCCTGCGGCAACGCCTCGGGCCTGGTGGCGGCGCTGCGCGACCCACGCCTGGCCCGCGCCCTCCTCGCCCTGCACCAGCAGCCGGGCCGCGACTGGAGCGTGGCGGAACTGGCCGCGCAGTGCCATACCTCGCGCTCGGTGTTTGCCGATCGCTTCCAGGCCATCCTCGGCATACCGCCGTTACGCTACGCCACGGAACTGCGCATGCGCCTGGCCAGCCAGTGGCTGACTCTGGAGCGCATGCCCATCGAAACCGTCGCGCAACGCCTGGGCTATACCTCCCAGGCAGCGTTCAGCCGTGCCTTCAAGCGCATCACTGGGCAACCGCCCGGGGCGGCCCGCAATTCGATGTAGCGACTGCCCCTTCACGTATTGCGCCCCCCGATCATGAAGCCTTAATCTCGTCAGCCAATCACACCGCGAAAGCAATGGAGGCTGCATGAAACTGGTCGGAATGCTGGACTCGCCCTACGTACGCCGCGTGGCGATTTCCCTGGACTTGTATGGGGTGGAGTTTGTGCATGAGCCGCTGTCGGTGTTCAGCACTTTCACGGAATTCGCCCAGATCAATCCGGTAGTCAAGGCGCCCACCCTGGTGCTGGATGATGGGACGGTGCTGATGGATTCGAGCCTGATCCTCGATTACCTGGAAACGTTGGCGCCCGCGCAGAAGAAGCTACTGCCCCAGCAACCAGAGGCACGCGCCCGAGACTTGCAATTGCTCGGGCTGGCCCTCGCGGCCTGTGAAAAAAGCGTGCAGATCGTCTATGAACACAACCTGCGCCCGGCCGAAAAGCAGCATGCGCCGTGGCTCGAGCGCGTCAGCGGGCAATTGCTGGCGGCTTATGCGCTGCTGGACAAGCAACTGGCAGACAGTGAAGCGCTGACCCAGGCGTCCATTACCGCGGCGGTCGCCTGGTCGTTCAGCCAGTTCACCGTGGCCTCGGTGGTGAAGGCGGATGCGTTCCCCAACCTCAAGCGCCATGCGGAGCGCCTGGAAGAGCACCCGGCGTTCAGGCGTTATCCCATCGAGTAAACGCCCCCTCCCACATTTGGACGGCGTCGCCTTGAGCAATTATGCCCGGCTTAGACCCAGCCGCCGTCAACGATGAAATTCTGCGCCGAACACATCGCCGAGGCATCCGAGGCCAGAAACAACGCCATATTGGCGATGTGTTCCGGCATCACATTGCCGGGCAGGCACTGGCTGCGGGCGATGAGTTCCTTGGCCGCATCGTCGACCCACATGGCCAGTTGCTTTTCCGTCATCACCCAGCCCGGCACCAGCGTATTGACGCGGATATGGCTCGGCCCCAGTTCCCGCGCCAGGCCGCGAGTCATGCCGTGGGCCGCGGCCTTGCTGGCGGCGTACACCGGGTAGCCGGCCGAGGCCATCATCCAGCCGACGGAACCCAGGTTGATAATCGAGCCGCCACCGGCCTCTTTCATCATCGGCAACACCGCCTTGGCAGCAAAGAAAGCGTGCTTGAGGTTGACTGCGATCAACTGGTCGAACATTTGCGAGTCGATTTCTTCCAGGCTGTGACGCACGTCATTGGCCGCATTATTCACCAGCACCGTGATCGGCCCCAGGGACTGCTCAAAGCGCCCGATGGCGGCGCGGTAGCCAATTTCGTCGGTGATGTCGCACCACTCGAACTCGACGGTATGCCCTTTGGAATTCAACAGCGCAGCCAAGCGTTCACCCTGGCTTTGCGCACGATCCACGAAGCCCACCTTGGCGCCTTGCGCGGCGAAGGCGCGCACCATGAACTCGCCTATCCCCGAGGCGCCGCCGGAAATCAGCACGGTTTTGTCCTTGAGGTCGGGATAAATCGCTTGCCGGGTAGTCATATGAATGATCGCTCCACTTAATTAGTCTTATTTTATTTTGCAAATACGCCGTTAAAGGCTATAAATTCGAGGCCATCACCACAAATTATCTCAAATTAGTAGAACTATTCCATTCAAAACAACAAAAGGAAGTTCGACCATGAAGCACCCTCGTTACCTGCTGTCCGGTCTGGCGCTGTCCATGCTGGTCGCCAGCGGCGGCACCCAGGCTGCCGGCCTGACCAGCGAACACAAACCCTTCGGCAAAACCAACGACGGCACCGCCGTCGAACAGTACATTTTGCGCAACAGCCATGGCATGCAAGCCACGGTGATCACCTACGGCGGCGTATTGCAGTCGTTGAAGGTGCCGGACAAAAACGGCAAGGTCGACGACGTGGTGCTGGGCTTCGATGACGTGCAGGGCTATCAGGCCGGCACGGCATTTTTTGGCGCGACCATCGGCCGCTTCGGCAACCGCCTGGCCGGCGGTGCCTTCGAACTCGACGGCAAACGCTACCAGGTGCCGCTCAACGACGGTCCCAACTCCCTGCATGGCGGCGCCCAAGGCTTCGACAAGCAGGTGTGGCAAGCCCAATCGGTCAAAGACAAGGATTCGGTGGGCGTCACCCTCACCTACCTGTCCAAGGACGGTGAGATGGGCTTTCCCGGCAACCTCAAGACCGAAGTCACTTACCGCCTGAACGACAACAACGAACTGCACATCGACTACAAGGCCACCACCGACAAACCGACGGTGCTCAACCTCACCAACCACAGCTACTTCAACCTCGCCGGCGCGGGTAACGGCGACATTCTCAAGCAGGTCGCCACCCTGCATGCCAGCCACTACACACCCGTGAACGCTACCCTGATCCCCACCGGTGAACTGGCGCCAGTCAAGGGCACGCCAATGGACTTCCTGACGCCCACGCCTATCGGCCAGCACATCAAGGCGGACCATCCGCAGCTCAAGTTCGCCGAACCGAAACAGGGTGGGTTCGACTTCAACTGGGCGCTGGATACCAAGGGTGATATCAAGCAGCTCGCCGCGGACGTGCATGACCCTGAGTCAGGCCGGCGCTTGCAGCTCTACACCAGCGAACCGGGTGTGCAGTTCTATACCAGCAACTTCCTCGATGGTTCGGTGAAGGGTAAAGGGGGCAAGACGTATCAGCATTGGAGCGGGTTTACCTTGGAAACCCAGCACTTCCCGGATGCGCCTAACCAGCCAGGCTTTGCCTCGACTCGCTTGAATCCTGGGCAGACCTATACCCAGCACACCCTCTTCAAATTCTCCGCTGAATAAAATGTGGGAGGGGGCAAGCCCCCTCCCACATTGGATCTCCATATGGCTTGGATCAGCGTTGTTTCATGCGGTCGATAACGACGGCCAAGAGCAGGATCGAGCCGCGGATCACATACTGGTAAAACGTATCGATGTTCTTCAGGTTCATCGCGTTCTCGATGATCGCCAGGATCAGCACCCCGGCGATCACGTGGCGGATCATGCCGATGCCGCCGCTCAGCGATACCCCGCCCAGCACGCACGCAGAGATCACCGTCAGCTCGAAGCCCTGGCCGATCATCGGCTGGCCGGAGGTCATGCGCGAGGCCAGGATCACCCCGGCCAGTGCGCCGATCAGGCCATGGACGGCGAAGATCAGGATTTTGGTGCGGTCCACGTTGACCCCGGCCAGCAGCGCCGCTTCCGGGTTGCCGCCGATGGCCATGGTGTTGCGCCCGTAGGTGGTGTAATTGAGCAGCCAGCCGAAGAACAGGAAGCAGACGATGGTGATCAGGATCGGCACCGGCACGCCAAACAGTTGGCCGTTACCGAAGACGAAGAACTGTTCCTCGGATACGCCTACCGCTTTGCCATCGGCAAAGATGTACGCCAGGCCACGTACGATCTGCATGGTCGCCAACGTAGTGATCAAGGCATTGACCCGCAGCTTGGCGATCACGATGCCATTGATCAGCCCCACCATCAGGCCCATCAACAACGCCGCGCCAATGCCCAGCATCACGCTGTCGGTATCGCGCATCACAATCGCTGCGACCACTCCGGCGCAGGCGATCACCGAGCCCACCGACAAGTCGAAGTGCCCCGAGGCCAGGCAGAACAGCATGGTGCACGCAGCGATGCCAACCGTAGATATCGCCAGGCCCAGGCCGCGCATGTTCAGCGGCGAAAGGAAGTTATCGATCAACAGGGCGCACAGCACAAATATGCCCACGGCCGCCAACAGCATCGCCCAGTTGTCGAGCAATGCGCGCATATCAAGAGGCTTGCGTGCCGAGGGCAACGCGTTGGGTTGGGTTGTCATCGTCGTCTCTCAGTTCGCTGCGCCGCGTGGCAAGGCCATCTGCAGCAGGTTGGATTCGGTGGCCTGTTCGCGCCGTTGTTCGCCACGCAGGGCGCCTTCGCACAGCACTAGGATGCGGTCGGAAATACCCATCACTTCCATCAGGTCGCTGGACACCACGATCACCGCAATGCCGCTGGCCGCCAGGTTATGGATGATCTGGTAGATCTCTGACTTGGCGCCGATATCGATGCCACGGGTAGGCTCATCCAGCAGCAGGACCTTCATCGGCATCGACAGCCAGCGGCCAAGAATGGCCTTCTGCTGATTGCCGCCGGAGAGATAGAGGATCTTCTGCGCGGCGTTCGGGGTTTTGACCCGCATCGCCTGGATCTGCCGGTCGGCGTTGCCCTTTTCCCAGCCGTCGCGCAACAGCCAGCCAAAGGTGGAGTGCGCCGCGCGGGCACTGATGTTGATGTTTTCGGCAACGCTGGCCAGCGGGATGATGCCTTCCTTCTTGCGGTCCTCCGGGCACAGCAGCACCCCGGCGGTGATGGCGTCGCGCGGTGAGCGCAGGTGCAACGCTTGCCCGCACAACGCCAGGCTGCCGGCGCTGGCGCGCTCCAGGCCGCTGAGCAGGCGAAACAGCTCGGTGCGCCCCGCGCCCACCAGCCCGAACAGGCCGAGGATCTCGCCCTTGCGCACCTGGAAACTGATCGGCTCACGCAGGCCCGGGCCGAGCAGGCCATCGACCTTGAGCGCCACCTCGCCGTGTTCGCGTGGGCGGTAGTCGTAGATGTCCTGGATATCGCGACCGACCATGCAGGTCACCAACTGGTCGTGGGTCAGCGTGCTCATGTCATCGAAGGTGCGCACATAGCGACCGTCCTTGAACACCGTCACCGCGTCGCAGATACGGAACACTTCCTCCATGCGATGGGACACGTAGAGCACCACTTTGCCCTCGTCACGCAGGCGCGCGATGATCGCCATCAGCCGGTCGATTTCCCGCGCCGACAAACTGCTGGTCGGTTCATCGAAGGCGATCACGTTGGCGCCACGGGACAGCGCCTTGGCGATTTCCACCAGTTGGCGCTGCCCCAGGGACAGACGCCCGAGCTTCTCGTCGGGGTCGATCTCATCGGCCAGGCCCTTGAGACACGCCAGCGCCTGCTGGCGCAGCAGGCCGCGGTTGACCACGCCCAGGCGCGTCGGCAAGTGCCCGAGGAACAGGTTCTCGGCGACGCTCATTTCCGGCACCAGGTGCAGTTCCTGATGGATCACCGCGACGCCGCTGGCGATGCTGTCGGCGGCGTTTTTGAACGCCATGACCTGCGCGCCGATCTGTACGCTGCCGCTGCTGGGGATGTAGGCGCCGCCGAGGATCTTCAGCAGCGTCGACTTGCCCGCACCGTTCTCACCCATCAGGGCGTGCACCTGCCCCGGGTGGGCGGTGAAGCTGATGCCATCCAGCGCCTTGACCCCGGGAAAGGCTTTGCCGATCGCGTCAAAACGCAGGGCCGCAGCGGTCATTTCCACAGCCCGATCTTGGTCAGTTCTTCCTTGAAGTTCTCGCGGGTGATCAGGGTGACTTCGTCCATGGCGGTATATTTCGGCGGTTCAGTGCCTTTAGTGACCCACTCGTACATCATCAGCGCGGTGTTATAGCCCTCGATGTGCGGGCTCGGCAGCATGGAGCCGAAGAAACCGCTGTCAGCTTTCTTCAATTCGCCGATGGCGTCGGTGCCGTTAATGCCGATACCGATCACGTTGGCTGCCTTGAAGCCGGCGCTTTCAGTCGCGCGCACGCCGCCGAGCACGGTGTTGTCGTTCATGCCGCCGATGATCAGGTTTTTCGCGCCGCTGGGCAGCTTGACCAGGGCTGAGTTGGTGGCGTCCATGCTGCCGGGTACGTCAAGAGTCTTGAGGGCGGCAGTGAGGATGTGGTCCTTGGGAATGCCGGCTTCTTCCAGGGATTTGATCGAGCCGTCAGTACGTTTCTTACCGGTGTCGAGTTCGTTGAAGGTGTTGATCACCGCGTAGGTGTCCTTCCAGTCCCAACCACGCTTTTTCGCTTCGGCGGCCATGGCGGCGCCCTGCTTCTGGCCCACTTCGAAGGCGGCCATGCCCAGGTACGGCACGTCCTCCATGAAGTTGCCCTTGGCATCAACAAAGCGGTCATCCACGGCCATCACTTTCAGGCCATTGACCTTGGCCTTGGCGACGATGGCCGGGCCCAGGGACACGTCCGGCGGGCAGATGACAAAGCCCTTGGCGCCGTTGGCGGCCAGGCTGTCGATGGCCGAGAGGGTTTTCTCGCCGTCGGGCACGGCGATCTTGATCACGGTGAAACCGTGTTCCTTGCCGGCTTTTTCGGCGAACGCCCATTCGGTCTGGAACCAGGGCTCTTCGGCCTGCTTGACCAGAAAACCGATCTTCACTTCTTCAGCGCAGACGATGCTGCTGAGGCTGCTTAAAGCAACGGCGGCAGCCAGAACGCGTAGAGCCTTTTTCATGAACGACACCTCTTGTTGTTGTTTTTGAGTCTTGGGTTTAACCGGCGAAACGATGGCAAGGTTTGCCAGGGATATCGACTTCAATGGCCAACAGCGCACCGTCCAAAGGGTGGTCCAAGGGACTCGCGGCACTGGTGATATACAACGTGGTCAGGTCAGGCCCACCGAACACGCAACTGGTGGGACGGCTGACAGGCAGTTCGATGATGCGATCCACCTCACCACAAGGCGTCAGGCGCAGCAGGCAACTGCCGTCCCAACGGGCATTCCAGATGTAGCCCTCGGCGTCCATGGCCGAACCGTCCGGCCCGCCGCGCTCGTGGGGCCCGAACCACACCTGCGCGGGGTCGAGTTGGCCGTCGGGCTGGATCGAATACCGGTACAACGTGGCATCCATGCTGTCACCGAAATGCACCTGAGCGCCGTCTTCGCTCCAGAGCAAGGTATTGGGAATGCCCAGGCCGCTGAGCAGCGACGTGACCGTGGCATCGGCATCGATGCGGAACAAACCACCGGAACGCTGGGTGATGGGCAAGTCCTCGCCTTGCTCACCGATATTGTTCTGCATGGTGCCCAGCCATAGCCGGCCCTGGGCATCGCAGCGCGCTTCGTTGCCACGGTTGCCCGCTTGCGGGTCTGCCACGCAGAGCAGGGTCAGCGCTTCGGTGGCCAGGTCCAGGCGATACACGCCGCTGCTCAGGGCCACCAGCGCATCGCCGCTTTCACAGGGAATAAACGCCGAGAGGTGCTCGGGCAACTGCCAGGTCCGCACTTGCCCGCCCATCAGGCGCAGGGCCTGTTTGGCGGCGATATCCACCCAGTACAGGGCCTGGGACGGTATGTCCCAGAACGGCCCTTCGCCCAACCGGGCACGGTGTGGGGTCACTGCTCTGAACGACATGAAGCCTCCTGGTGACTTACAGCGATTCACGAGATGGCGTGCCATCCACCAGCCGCTGGATACGCAATGGGTTGGCGTTTTTCAACGCGTCGGGCAGCAGGCTATCAGGGTAATTCTGGAAGCACACCGGGCGCAGGAAGCGGTGGATGGCCAAGGTGCCAACCGAGGTACCACGGGCGTCGGAGGTTGCCGGGTACGGACCGCCGTGGACCATCGAATCGCAGACTTCGACGCCAGTGGGATAACCGTTGAGCAGGATGCGTCCGACTTTCTGTTCCAGCAGCGGCGTGAGATCGGCGAACAGTTGCAGGTCAGTCGGTTCGCCGATGATGGTGGCGGTCAATTGCCCGTGCAGCCCCTGCAAGGCGGTGCTGAGTTGGGCCTGGTCGGCAACTTCGACGAACACCGTGGTGGGGCCGAACACTTCTTCCTGCAGCACTTCGTCGCCGTCGATCAACAGCCGTACATCTGCCTTGAACAGCTGCGGTTGAGCCTGGTTGCCCGATTGCGCGTTACCTGCCAGGTGCTGGATGCCGGGGTGGGACAGGAGTTTTTCCAGGCCCTTGCCATAGCTGCCCAAGGTACCGGCGTTGAGCATGGTCTGCGCCGGTTGCGCGCCGATCAATTGCGCGACCTGTTGAGTGAACGCCGTGAATTGTGGCGAAGCGATACCGATGACCAGACCGGGGTTGGTGCAGAACTGGCCGCAGCCCTGCACTACCGAGGCGGTCAGGTCGCGAGCCACGCTTTCGGCGCGGGCGTGCAAGGCCTGGGGCAGTACGATCACCGGGTTGATGCTCGACATCTCGGCGAACACCGGGATCGGATGCGGGCGCGCCGCTGCCATATCGCACAGGGCACGACCGCCTTTGAGCGAGCCGGTAAAACCCACCGCCTGGATCGCCGGGTGCTTGACCAGCGCTTCGCCAACGCCTGCACCGAAGATCATATTGAACACGCCAGCAGGCATCTCAGTGACCTCAGCGGCACGGATGATTGCATCGGCCACCTGCTCGGCCGTCGCCATGTGCCCGCTGTGGGCCTTGAACACCACCGGGCAGCCAGCCGCTAGCGCTGCTGCGGTATCACCGCCGGCCGTTGAAAACGCCAGGGGAAAATTACTCGCGCCAAACACCGCAACCGGACCTAGGCCGATTCGGTATTGGCGCAGGTCCGGGCGTGGCAGCGGCTGGCGATCCGGCAGGGCCTTGTCGATACGCGCACCATAGAAATCACCTCGACGCAGCACCGTGGCGAACAAGCGCATCTGGCCACTGGTGCGCCCACGCTCGCCCTTGATGCGCGCAGCGGGCAGCGCGGTTTCGCGGCAGACCAGCTCGATGAAGTTATCGCTCAGGGCATCCAGCTCGTCGGCTATCGCGTCCAGAAACTGCGCACGGCGCGCGGCACTCAACGCCCGGAAAGCCGGATACGCAGCGGCGGCGGCCTTGGCGGCGGCATCGACCTCTTCGGGCGTTGCCTGGTAGAAATCCTGCGGCAAGGCTTCACCGCTGTTGGCATCGACGCTTTGCAGCTTGACGTTGCCATTGGCGCTGCGCTGACCGCCGATGTAGTTGTGGCCGAGGAACTGGGTCATGTTGATCTCCTTAAAGGGGGGTGACTTGGCCGGGTTCAAATGCCGCATCGCTGCTGCCAATACCGTTGATCAACGGCGCGCCGAATTCAGCCTGGCTGATCTCGAACACGTCGCCCGGCTGGGTACGTATACCGTCGGCAAATGACAGGGTGGCGGTGCCGAAAAAGTGAATGTGCACATCGCCCGGCTTGAGGAACTGGCTGTATTTGAAGTGGTGGTATTCAAGGTTTTCCAGGCTGTGGCACATATTGGCCTCGCCACTGAGAAATTCGTTCCGCCAGATTTCCTCGCCGTTGCGCAGGATGCGACTGCTGCCGGCCAGGTGCCGGGGCAGCTCGCCTACGCGCAGCTCCGGCCCATAGCTGCAACTGCGCAGCTTGGAATGGGCCAGGTACAGGTAATTCTTACGTTCCATCACGTGGTCGGAAAATTCGTTGCCCACCGCAAAACCCAGGCGGTAGGGTTTGCGGTCGTGGCCGATCACGTAAAGGCCGCCGATCTCAGGCTCCTCGCCGGCGTCTTCGGCAAACGGCGGTACCGGGAAGGCGGCGCCTGGGCGTACGACGATGCTTCCGTCGCCCTTGTAGAACCACTCCGGCTGTACGCCCGCCTGCCCCGCCGCAGGTTTACCGCCCTCCACGCCCCACTTGAAGATGCGCATGGTGTCGGTCATGGCGCTGTCGTCACCGGCCTGCTGGTGCATCTTGTCGCGGGCCGAGGCGCTGCCGAGGTGGGTCAGGCCGGTGCCAGTGATCAGCATATGGCTCGGGTCCGGGTGGTCCAGTGGTGGCAGGACTTTCAACTCGGCCAGCAGCGCGGTGTAGTCATGGCTGTCGCCCAGGCCCAGGTCCTGCACCTTTTGCGCCAGGCCCACGCGGGCTTCGATAGCGGCCAGCGCCAGCTCGCGCACGCTATGGGCGCCCTGCACTTCCCGCAGCCTATCGCCTTCCGCCACGCCGACGCGGCGCTCACCGTTGCGCAACTCGAACTGAACTAGACGCATGCATTTTCTCCAGGGTTTAAGTACGTGTGGCGCCACGGGCGCTGGCGGCGAATTGGTCGACGGGCAGCACGTGCTTGCGCTCCAGCACGCGATAGACCACTAAGGTCAAGACCAGCCCGAACACCATCACGCCGGATAAGAAATACAAGCCCGAGTCCAGGTTGCCGGTGTACTCCTTGAGCGCACCGATCACGAACGGGCCGATGTAGCCGCCGAGGTTGCCCACCGAGTTGATCAAGGCGATGCCCGCTGCGGCGCTGGCTCCGGCGAAGAAGCGCCCCGGCAAGGTCCAGAACACCGCGGTGCAGGAAAACAGCGCGAACGCCGCCAGGCACAGTGCAGCCATCTGCAGCACCGGCACACTCAGCCAGGCGCTGCAGAACAGGCCAATGGCGCCGAGCACGTACAGCACAGCAAGGTGGCCGTAACGGTCGTTCAAGCGGTCGGAACTGCGCGGAATGATCAGCAGGCCGATGATGCCGAAGATATACGGCACGGCAGAGATGAAGCCGGTGGTGAGGTCGCTGCCGCCGAACTGCTTGATCAGGGTCGGCAACCATAGGCCAAGGCCATAGATGCTCAGGGTCACCGGTAGGTAGAACAGCGCCAGCAGCAGCACGCGCTTGTCCTTGAGGGCATGCAAGGGGTTGCCATGACGGGTCTGGCCGAAGGCCTGCAGGTCTTTTTCCAGCTCGCCGGTGAGCCAGGCTTTTTCATCCGCGCTCATCCAGCTGACGTGTTTCGGGCCGTCCGGCAAGTAGCGCAGCACCGGCCAGGTCAACAGGATCGCCGGGGTGCCGATCACGATAAACAACCACTGCCAGCCGTGCAGGCCAAGAATGCCGTCCATGCCGAGCAAACCGCCGGACACCGGGCCCGTGATCATCATCGCGATGGGCTGGGACAGGATGAACAGCCCGAGGATCTTGCCGCGATGGCGCACCGGGAACCATTGGGTGATGTAGTACAGCACGCCGGGGAAGAACCCCGCCTCCGCCGCGCCGAGCAGAAAGCGCATCACATAGAAACTGTGCGGCCCCTGCACGAAAGCCATGCCGATGGTGATAGCGCCCCAGGTGATCATGATCCGCGCAAACCAGCGCCGCGCGCCGAAGCGGTCGAGCATCAGGTTGCTGGGAATTTCGAACAGGAAGTAGCCAATGAAGAACAGCCCGGCGCCGAGGCCATAGGCGGCGTCACCGATGCCGACGTCGGCGCCCATGTGCAGCTTGGCGAACCCTACGGCGGAACGGTCGACGTAGGCGATCAGGTACAGCAGGATCAGGAAGGGAATCAGTTTCAGCGTGATGCGCCGAATAAGCCGCAATTCCTGGCTCATGGGGTCGATCTCCGATTGTTGTTTTTATAGAAGCTCGGGGGACGCCTCTCGCGAAATCCGCCAGGGTCATGCCTCAGTTGAGATAGACTATATAGTAGGACTATTTACAAAACAACACTTCCAAAGCGTCGATTTTGCGCTTATGTTTAAGCACGAATAGAACATATAGTCATACAATAAGAGAATCGATCATGCCTGACAAAACGCCCGGCCTCCGCTCTGCCCAATGGTTTGGTACCGCCGACAAGAACGGCTTCATGTACCGCAGTTGGATGAAGAACCAGGGCATTGCCGATCATCAGTTCCATGGCAAGCCGATCATCGGCATCTGCAACACCTGGTCGGAGCTGACCCCGTGCAACGCGCACTTCCGCCAGATCGCCGAGCACGTCAAGCGCGGCGTGATCGAGGCCGGTGGCTTCCCGGTGGAATTCCCGGTGTTTTCCAATGGCGAATCGAATCTGCGCCCCACCGCCATGCTCACCCGCAACCTGGCGAGCATGGACGTGGAAGAAGCCATTCGCGGTAACCCCATCGACGGCGTGGTGCTGCTGACGGGTTGCGACAAGACCACCCCGGCATTGCTGATGGGTGCGGCCAGTTGTGATGTGCCGGCCATCGTGGTCACCGGCGGGCCGATGCTCAATGGCAAGCACAAGGGCCAGGACATCGGTTCGGGCACGGTGGTGTGGCAGCTCAGCGAACAGGTCAAGGCCGGCACCATCACCCTGGATGATTTCCTCGCGGCCGAGGGCGGCATGTCGCGCTCGGCAGGCACCTGCAACACCATGGGTACTGCCTCGACCATGGCCTGCATGGCCGAGGCACTGGGCACGTCCCTGCCCCACAACGCGGCGATCCCGGCAGTGGATGCACGGCGCTATGTACTGGCGCATATGTCCGGCATGCGGGCGGTGGAGATGGTGCGCGAAGACTTGAAGCTGTCGAAGATCCTCACCAAGGAGGCGTTTGAAAACGCCATTCGAGTAAACGCGGCCATCGGCGGTTCGACCAATGCGGTGATCCACCTGAAAGCCATCGCCGGGCGCATCGGGGTTGAACTCGACCTGGATGACTGGACCCGCATCGGCCGCGGCATGCCGACCATCGTCGACCTG
This sequence comes from Pseudomonas sp. MF6755, assembly GCF_016405635.1. Lineage (NCBI taxonomy): Bacteria > Pseudomonadati > Pseudomonadota > Gammaproteobacteria > Pseudomonadales > Pseudomonadaceae > Pseudomonas > Pseudomonas sp. MF6755. The sequence continues at coordinate 244,831 of NZ_JAEKDA010000009.1, read as the reverse complement.
CAACCCTCCGGGCGGTTCCTGATGGAAGAGTTCTACTACGCCGGTGGCCTGCCCGCCGTTCTGCGCCGCCTCGGTGAAGCCAACCTGATTCCCCACCCCGACGCCTTGACCGTCAACGGCAAGTCCCTGGGCGAGAACACCCAGGACTCGCCGATCTATGGCCAGGATGAAGTGATCCGCACCCTCGACAACCCGATCCGCGCCGACGGCGGCATCTGTGTACTGCGCGGTAACCTGGCACCCCTGGGTGCGGTGCTCAAGCCATCGGCGGCCAGCCCGGAGCTGATGCAGCATCGCGGCCGCGCGGTGGTGTTCGAGAACTTCGACATGTACAAGGCACGCATCAACGACCCGGACCTGGACGTAGACGCCAATTCGATCCTGGTCATGAAGAACTGCGGGCCCAAGGGGTACCCAGGCATGGCCGAAGTCGGCAACATGGGTTTGCCGGCCAAACTTCTGGCCCAGGGCGTGACCGACATGGTGCGCATCTCCGATGCACGCATGAGCGGCACGGCATACGGCACAGTGGTGTTGCATGTAGCGCCGGAAGCCGCTGCCGGCGGACCGTTGGCCACGGTGCAGGAAGGTGACTGGATCGAACTCGATTGTGCCAACGGCCGCCTGCACCTGGACATCCCCGACGTCGAGCTGGCCGCACGCATGGCCGACCTGGCGCCGCCGCAGAAACTCATTGTTGGCGGTTATCGCCAGCTGTACATCGACCATGTGCTACAGGCCGACCAAGGCTGCGATTTCGACTTCCTGGTGGGTTGCCGTGGCGCCGAAGTCCCACGGCATTCCCACTAATTGGGATGCTATGATGCGGCGAATCTAAGCCAGAGCCTCCCCGTCGTCATGGATCACCAGCCGCCCAAGCCGCGCAAGAGCCAGCATGCCCAAATCGTTCAGGACTTGGGCATGCACATCGTTTCCGGTCGCTTCAAGCCCGAAGAACGGCTGCCCATGGAAGCCACGCTGTGCGAGGAATACCAGGTCAGCCGTTCGGTATTGCGCGAGGCAACGCGAGTGCTGAGCGCCAAGGGCCTGGTCTACTCCAAGCCACGGGTAGGCGCGGTGGTGCGGCCACGCTTGAAATGGCACCTGCTCGACCCCGACGTGCTGTCCTGGTTGATGCAATCCACGCCCCACAGTGAGTTCTTCAATACCCTGGCCGGGGTGCGCCGCATCCTGGAGCCGGAAATCGCCGCCATGGCCGCGACCACCGCCACCGACGAAGACATCGCCACCATCGAACAAGCCTACCAGGGCATGGAAACCGCGCAGACCCACGAACAGCTGTTGCAGGCTGACCTGGACTTCCATCGCGCGATTGCCGACGCCACTCGCAATGACCTGCTCGCCTATATGTGCAACATGCTCTCACTGCCATTGCGTGAGTCGATCAACATCACCAACCGCCGCCCGGATATCCAGGGCCTGAGCCTGCCCCGGCACAAGGCGATCCTCACCGCGATTCAGAACCGCGATGCACTGGGCGCGCGACATGCGTCGCTGGTGCAACTGGATGACACCCGAGTGGCGCTGGATACGGTGATGAATGTGTTGACGCCGTTGTAATCCCGCGCTGTCGCGCCGCCCCGCTCACATTTTGCAGCGCTGTGCGGCACGTTTCAGCGTTTAGGCGATTGCCTTGGCTACCTCAGCGATAGCGTTCCAACCAATGCGCATAAGGCGCCGGCAAGGTCCACGACGACTTCTCAACGCCCAGTTCCTTGGCGGCAAAGTACGCCCAATGCGGATCGGCCAAGTGCGCACGCCCTACCGAAACCAGGTCCAGGTGCCCGGCCTGCAATGCGCCTTCGGCCAGTTGTGGCGTGCCGAAGCCCCATGCAGAAGTGACCGGAATACCGGCTTCACGGCGCACACGCTCAGCAATCGGCCCCATGAAGGCCGGGCCCCACGGGATGTTGGTGTCAGGAATGGTGAAACCGACGCTGACGCTCAACAGGTCCAGGCCACCGTCCTTGAAACGGCGAGCCAGTTCGATGGACTCGGTGAGGGTCTGTTCATCACGGCCGTCGTATTCGATCACACCGAACCGAGCGGTAAGCGGCAGGTTTTCCGGCCAGACTTCACGCACGGCGGCCAGGGTTTCCAGGAGGAAGCGGCTGCGGTTATCGAAGCTGCCACCGTAGGCGTCGGTGCGCTGGTTGGAATGCTCGGAGAAAAAGCTCTGGCCCAGGTAGCCGTGGGCGAAGTGCAATTCGATCCATTCAAAACCGGCATCACGGGCGCGACGGGCGGCGTCGACGAAGTCCTGCTGGACGCGAGCGATATCGTCCAGGGTCATGGCACGCGGCACGTTGGGCAGGTTGGCACCGAACGCGATGGCGGACGGGGCGATGGTTTCCCAGCTGCGCACATCGGAGGCCGGGATATGGTCATCACCTTCCCAGGGCCGGTTGGCGCTGGCTTTGCGGCCGGCGTGGGCGATCTGGATGCCCGGTACCGAACCTGCGGCCTTGATGGCCTTGACCATCGGCACAAACGCCTGGGCATGGGCATCGCTCCAGATACCGGCGCAGCCCGGGGTAATACGCCCTTCAGGGGCGACTGCGGTGGCCTCGACCACCAGCAGGCCGGCCCCACCACGGGCCATGCCGGCCAGGTGTACGTGGTGCCAATCGTTGACCATGCCGTCGTCGGCCATGTATTGGCACATCGGCGGGATGGCAATGCGATTGCGCAAGGTAACGTCTTTAAGTTTGAACGGTTCGAACAAAGCGGACATCAGATACTCCGGGGAAGGGTGTGTGATTCGATAGTTCGATGGTAATCGAACTATGGTATTGAACGCTACCCCCCTGTTATGATCCGCCCCATGCGAGCCTTCAAACACCCTACCCTGCAAGAATTGACGCTTGAGCGCGTGCTCTACGCCCTGAGCGACCCCGTACGCCTTGAAATCGTGCGCTGCCTGGCCGGCGTGCCCGAAGCCACCTGTGGTGAACTCGATGGCGGGCGGCCCAAGTCCAGCATGTCCCACCACTTCCGGGTATTACGCGACGCCGGCCTGGTGCACACCCGCAATGTGGGCACCACTCATATGAACTCATTGCGTCGTGACGAGTTGGAGAGCCGCTTTCCCGGGTTGCTGGCAAGTATTCTGTCGCAGCTGTAGAGGGCGCCAGCGCGTCAGGCCACGACCGGTTGTAGCAGCGCACCGTCCAGATGCACGCAGTCCTTGCCGTTGCGCTTGGCGCCATAAAGATTCTTGTCCGCCATCTTGAGCACCGCCGACAACTCGTCCCCCGGCGAAAAACGCGCCATGCCCGCACTGCAGGTGTAGTTATGCGGTGCGGCGACACTGCTGCGGATCGCCTGCAACAAGCCCAGGGCAAAGTCACAGGCCAGTTCCGGGTCATCGCCCTGCAACAACACACCGAACTCTTCCCCGCCGATCCTTCCAAAGCTGTGGCTACCCTTGGCGTTTTTCAGGCAGACGGCCATGGCACGCAAAATCTTGTCACCTACGTCATGGCCATACAGGTCATTTTTTTCTTTGAAGCTGTCGATATCCAGCATGATGAAGTAGCCGCCCTGACCACCGCAGAGCAACTTTTCGAAGCTTTGCATAAAGGCGCGTCGGTTGAGGATGGAGGTCAGGTAATCGGTTTCGGCCAATGCGCGAAACTCACTTTCCACCAGCAATACCGAGCGCAGGTTTTTCAAGTAGGAATAACTCAAGATAAACCCGATGGACACCGAAGAAGCACAAAACATCAGCAGATACACCTCGGTGCCTGCATATATATCGGCCTGCATCGGCGGCCACAGAATCAGCCAGACCAACAGGGCGCTGGCCAGATAATCCTGGACACTGATAAACAAGATGGCACTGCCCACTGCCAGGGTGACAGCCAACGGCAAGCCATAAAGACGCAACTCTTCATTCAAGCGAACGATATAGGCGAAGCCGACGGACAACAGCACCATATAAGTCACGCCCAGCATCCGCCACAACAGAAAGTTCGCCGTCACCGCATGCAGCCGGCAAACCGCCAAGAGGCCAACCGTAAGGCCCAACATATAAATATCCAACTTCAGGGCCGGTTGAATCAATAGCATGCCTATCCAGGCAATGATCCCTATCCATTCGGCTTGCGTTACCGCCGGCGACAGCAAACCGCGCATCCTGGGCCGCAACTTCAAGTTAGTAGGCATCCTTACGCTCCCATCTCAATAGCATGCAGGCCAACCGCAAATGAAAAGGCCATGAAGCGCTTTACCAGACTGGCGAAAGGTGGCAGGACTTCCAGCCGGGTCTTGGAGTGGGCCTTGAAATAGCCCTTCTCCACGCCCTCCTGCACCATGCGGATAATGTGGGTCTTGGACACGGAAAGTTGCTTGGCCAATGCCAGGTAGGAAGACGACCTGAAGGTGGCTCGGTCATTGTCTGGCGCAAAAGCATCGTTATAGATGGCCAGCATCAACAGATGCCCGGCGTCTCTTTTGACCAGCCAATAACACTCAGGCAGCAATACATCTACCGTCAACTCGGAGGCGAGGATCACGGCGAAACCTTTGAAATAGAGCGCCAGGAACCCGCGATCATCGAGATCGCGCATCTGCCGGAAAATCTCTCTTTCCGGGTACAGCTGCGCCAACGACTCGGTGAGGGCCGTCAACATCAAGCGCGCTTCACGGCAGGCTTCATCGGAGGGTGAGTAGACCCTGAAGCGACTGTCTTCGGGGTGTGGTGCAACCTCCATGAACCCCAGCGCCCGCAATAGCAGGAAGATTGATTCCAGGCTGTTTTTCGAACAATACCTGCGCGTCACGCACAGGGTTTTAACTTCTGCCAACAACGGCAGTGGCGTGGAAAAGTACTGGCTCAATAACGCGAACGACACCATCAAGCGGCTGTATTTAAGTGCACTCTTGTAGAAAAACGGTCGTCTCGAATAGGGCACGAGCAGCACGTGGTAATGCGCTCTCATGCACGCTTCAAAATCCCTATGACGTTCGAGTGCTTGCGCGGTATTACACATAGCTGACTTCAACGAACTGACACGCATGAAAGAGCCCTGATCAACCAACTTTATTCCACTGATCTCGGCTACGAAATCCCTGCAGCCAGGCCCCAAAACAAATCACGGCATTAACCCTACGGTTGATGGCTATTTGCCCCGAACGCAATGTACAGCGATTGCCGCACCAGACGTCATCAGTACCAAAGTTGTTCCGAATTCAACTGATCTTCGGCACGCACTTGCGTGAAACCTCTCGTCACATTCTCCAGAGATATTGACCGAACAACTAATCGATTCAGCGCGCTGCGAACCTTCCCTCTCCCGCGACGTCGTAACAGGGCATTGTTGCCAACCATCCGCCGCGAGGTTCTCGTTTGAAAGCTGCCGTCCTGAAGAAATACCGCCTGATCATCAAGACCATGGGCTATGTGGGTTGGTCCCTGTTCTGGCTGTTGTTGTGGGACGTGGCGGTGACGGTGGACTTCATGCTGTTTCTCACTACCAAGATCAACCTGCCGCTGATGCCCTTGACCCTGCTGGGTTCGGCGCTGGTGGTGCTGATCAGCTTTCGCAACAGCAGCGCCTACAACCGCTGGTGGGAAGCGCGCACGCTGTGGGGGGCGATGGTCAACAACTCGCGCAGTTTCGCCCGGCAAGTGCTGACCTTGCTCGATGACACACCGGGTGAGGTAAACCCGGTCAAGTCGACGCTGTTGCGCCGTCACGTGGCCTATGTGAATTGCCTGGCCGCGCACCTCAAGGGCCAGGCCTGCCCGGAAGAAGTGCGGGCTTTTATCCCTGCCGAGGAATTTGCGCGCAGCGGTGCCACCAATAACTTTGCCAATGACATCCTCACCGGCTCGGCCACGTTGCTGGCCCGTGAATACCAGGCCGGGCGCCTGGACAGCATCCGCCTGGCACGGCTGGAGTCGACCCTGGTGGATTTGTCCAACGCCCAAGGCGGCATGGAGCGAATTGCCAACACGCCACTGCCCTACCCCTACGTGTACTTCCCACGGCTGTTCATTTCGCTGTTCTGCCTGATCGTGCCGGTGGGCCTGGTGGAATCACTCGGCTGGTTCACGCCGCTGGCTTCCACGGTGGTGGGCTTCATGCTGCTGGCCATCGAGCGCATCGGCACAGACCTGCAAAGCCCGTTCAACGCCAGCGAACACCAGATCCAGATGGAAAGTATCTGCGAGACCATCGAGAAGAATTTGCAGTCGATGCAGCGTGATGCGTTGGCCTGACTGAGACGATCATCACCGCAGTTGTAAAAGACTATTGCAAGGCACAATGTACTAACTGGTTACTTATATTGCTAAAATCGCGCTTTGCCCTCTCACCTTCGAGTCCTGATCGATATGAAACGAGCATCGCGCGCCGCTGGCGTCTCTAGATTCTTACTGCTGGGCCTGGGCGTGGTCATCGCCCTGCTCGGCGTGGCACTCGCCGTGGGTGGCGCCAAGCTGGTCAGCCTGGGCGGTTCCTGGTATTTCCTGGTCGGCGGCGCGGCAATGGCGGTCGCTGGGCTGTTGATTGCCCGGCGCAAACCGGCGGGCGCGTGGTTGTTCGCCGCGTTCCTGCTGGGCACCGCCGTGTGGGCGGTGGCGGATGTGGGCCTGGTGTTCTGGCCGCTGTTTTCGCGGCTGTTCATGTTTGCGGTGATTGGCCTGGTGGTGGCGCTGGTGTATCCGCTGCTGGTGGGCCGCCCTGCACGCGGCGCCTATGGCATTGCCGCCGTGATGGCGGTGGGCGTAGCGGTTGCGGCGGGCAATATGTTTGTCGCGCACCCAAGCGTGGCGCCCACCGGTAATGGCCCGGGCATCACCCCGGTGGCCGCGGCCGATGCGCAGAAAGACTGGGCACACTACGGCAATACTGAAGGTGGCAGCCGTTTCGCCGCGCTGGACCAGATCAACCGCGACAACATCGACAAGCTCAAAGTCGCCTGGACCTATCACACCGGTGACGTGGCCATCAGCGACGGCAACGGTGCCGAAGACCAACTGACGCCACTGCAGATCGGCAACAAAGTGTTCATCTGCACGCCGCACAACAACCTGATCGCCCTGGATGCCGACACCGGCAAAGAGCTGTGGAAGAACGAGGTCAACGCTAAATCGGCGGTGTGGCAGCGTTGCCGGGGCATGGCCTATTTCGACGCCAGCGCGCCGATTGCCCAGCCGACCCAGCCCAACAGCTCGCCGATCATTGCCGCCAGCGTGCCTGCCGGCGCGCAGTGCCAGCGTCGTCTGCTGACCAACACCATTGATGCGCGCCTGATCGCCGTAGATGCCGACACCGGCAAGTTCTGCGAAGACTTCGGCACCCATGGCCAGGTCGACCTGAAAGCCGGCCTGGGCAATGTGCCGGACAGCTATTACCAACTGTCCTCGGCGCCCCTGATTGCCGGCACCACCGTCGTCGTCGGTGGCCGCGTCGCCGACAACGTCCAGACCGACATGCCCGGCGGCGTGATCCGTGGTTTCGATGTGATCAGCGGCCAGATGCGCTGGGCATTCGACCCGGGTAACCCCGAAGACAAGCAAGCACCTGCCGCGGGCAGCACCTACGTGCGCAGCACCCCGAACAGCTGGGCACCGATGTCTTACGACCCACAGATGAACACGGTCTTCCTGCCGATGGGCAGTTCGTCCACCGACATTTACGGTGTCGAACGCACCCAGCTCAACCACAAATACGGTGCTTCCGTGCTGGCACTCGACGCCTCCACCGGTGCCGAGAAGTGGGTGTACCAGACCGTCCACAACGATCTGTGGGACTTCGACCTGCCGATGCAGCCAAGCTTGATCGACTTCACCCCTCCGGGCAGCGACAAGGCGGTACCGGCCGTGGTGATCGGCACCAAGGCCGGGCAGATCTATGTGCTCGACCGCGCCACCGGCAAGCCGCTGACCGACGTGCAGGAGGTAGCGGTCAAGGCCGCGAACATTCCCAATGAACCTTACTCGCCAACCCAGCCAAAGTCCGTGGGCATGCCACAGATCGGCGCGCAAACCCTGACCGAATCGGACATGTGGGGCGCCACGCCGTATGACCAGTTGCTGTGCCGCATCGACTTCAAGGGCATGCGCTACGACGGCTTGTACACCGCGCCAGGCACCGATAAATCCCTGAGCTTCCCGGGCTCCCTGGGCGGCATGAACTGGGGCAGTATCTCCACCGACCCAGTGCACGGTTTTATCTTCGTCAATGACATGCGCCTGGGCCTGTGGATCCAGATGGTGCCATCGCAGAACAAGGCCCAGGCCTCCTCTGGTGGTGAAGCGCTGAACACCGGCATGGGCGCCGTGCCGCTCAAGGGCACGCCTTATGCGGTGAACAAGAACCGCTTCCTGTCGGTGGCCGGCATCCCCTGCCAGGCGCCGCCGTTCGGCACTCTGACCGCCATCGACATGAAGACGCAGAAGGTCGCCTGGCAAGTACCGGTGGGCACTGTTGAAGACACCGGCCCGCTGGGCATTCGCATGCACCTGCCGATCAAGGTGGGCCTGCCGACCCTGGGCGGTACGCTGTCGACACAGGGTGGCCTGATCTTTATCGCCGGCACCCAGGACTTCTACCTGCGCGCCTTCAACAGCGGCAATGGCGATGAAATCTGGAAAGCCCGCTTGCCAGTCGGCAGCCAAGGCGGCCCGATGACCTATGTGTCGCCGAAAACCGGCAAGCAGTACATCGTGGTCACCGCCGGCGGCGCACGCCAGTCCACCGACCGTGGCGACTACGTGATCGCCTACGCCCTGCCGTAACAACCCCTCTGTTTGCGCGGTGCTCCCGCACCGCGCTTTGTGTTTGGAAAACCGCGCATGAACCCTACTTCTCATCTGCCCTTTGGCCGCCTGGTGCTGGGACTGGCCTTTGCGGCCGCCCTGCCCGTCCAAGCCGACGACACCACCCTGACCGGCGACTGGGGCGGCCTGCGCCGCGAACTCGACGCACAAGGTGTGCGCTTTACCGGCGACTACAGCGGCGAGACCGCCTACAACGCCCACGGCGGCCAGCACCGCTCGGCGCGCTATTCGCAAAACCTCAAGCTCGGTGTGCAGTTCGACCTGGGCAAGCTCTACGGTTTCAACAACGGCGACCGTGTCCAGCTGACCATCAATGACCGGCGCGGCAACAGCGCCTCCGAGGATTTGGTCGGCAACCGCCTGCCGATCCAGGAAAACTACGGCGGCCTCTACACCCGTCTCACCGAGCTGAGCTACGAGCGCAGCCTGTTTACTCCTGCACTGAATGTGAAGCTCGGCTATATGGCCATGGGTAACGACCTTGGCGGCCTGGACAGCGGCATCCTGTGCAACTTCATGAATGCCGGTTTCTGCGGGCATCCGTTGAACATGTCCGGCGGCAGCGGCTGGGCCAACTACCCGAATGCGCATCTGGGCGCGCGAGTGAAATATGATTTTTCGCCGAACTGGCAACTGCGCGTGGCGGCGTTCAATGTCGACCCGTCCAGTAACGGCAACTCCAGCCGCGCCTGGCACCTGGGGCCCAAGCACACCACCGGCACCGTGGTGCCCATCGAGTTGATCTACAAGCACGCGGGCTCGCTGCCGGGTGAATACAAGCTGGGGTATTACTACGACAGCTCCAATGTGAAGCGCATTGGCAGCGATAAAACCGTCAGCGGTCGCGGTGGGCATTACCTGCTGATCGATCAAGCCGTGTGGGCTTCCGAGTCATCGCAAGGTCGCAGCCTGCACGCCTTCGGCCAGTACTCGGCCGCCAGCCAGGCGGCGTCGCCATTCACCAAGTGGTATGGCGCGGGCATGGTTCTGTACAAGCCGTTCGAAGGCCGCCCGCGGGATACCGTCGCCCTGGGTTACGGCCGTGCGGTGCCCAACCCCCGCAGTCGCGATGTGCAGGAGCTGGCAGCGTTCAATGCAGGCACGACCTATCCCGACCTGGACACTGCCGAACAGCTGATCGAACTCAGTTATGGCTATCAGGCCACGCCGTGGCTGACCCTGCGCCCGGATGTGCAATACATCATCGAACCGGGGGCGTTTTCCGGTGGCAACATCGACAACGCGCTGGTGCTGGGCCTGCAGGTCAAAGCGGTGTTCTGACCGGCAGCGTCAGCCGGCCCCCAGGGATTTGCCACGGCCACCGTTCTTGAGCATCGATGGGTTGATCCCGAACTGCTTGCGGAACGCCGTGGCGAAATGACTGGCATTGGCATAACCCAGGTCCGAGGCGATGCGCATCACCGACTCATTACCGCTCATCAAGCGGCTGCGCGCCTGGATCATGCGCATCTGCTGGAACACGCCGTAGACACTGTTGGAGAACAGTTGGCGAAACCCTCGGGTGAGCTTGGGCTGGCTCAAGCCGGACTCGCGGGCCAACTCCGACAGGCTCGGCGCCTTGCCCAGGTCCTCGAGCAATCGATCGCGGGCCCGCACCAGCCGCTGGCGGTCGGTGTGGCTGACGCGGCAGGAGCATTGCGCGTCCTGACGTGCTTCGAGGAACAAACTCACCAGCGTGACACTTTGCCCGTACAACCACAGGCTGCTGCGTGGCTGGGCGGGCGGCAGGCTGGTACCGTGGTCCATGGCCAAACCGAGCATGTGTGCAGTGGCGCTCATTTCACCGCTGCGGTGGCCGTCGAGAAAGCATTGCTCACAGGCCAACGCCTTGTGCAGCAGCGGGTCGAGTTTCAGCTCCCACTGGGCTAGCAGCTCGGGGCGGATCATGACGGTGATGTTGTCAATCTCGCCGTGCTGGTGATAAAGGCCATGGCGGCAGCGACCAAAGCTGATGCTGCCTGCGCCCTCGTCAATCGCATAGCGCCGTTGCCGACGCCCATCGCGAAAGCTGCACGCCGCCTTGCCCTTGAGCAGGTTGGTGAAACTGAAATGAATGCATTCGCTGTCGTCCTGCAACGGCAGTTCCACCGGCTGCTCGAAGGTGCTTTGCCAGCGCACGATATCCAGGCCCTCCTGCAGCGTCATGCGGGTGACCCGACAATGCGCCCCTGGCCCGAGATCGCTTCCATACCCTCCCGTAATGATTCGCGAGACCGGCATCGGCTCCCCTGCGCCTCCTTGAACGACTGACATCGTAAATCTCCTGGCTGACCGGATACGGCTCGAATCAGATCATATCGGGGTAGATGTGCGCAATTGATAATTATTAGCATTTGGCGCGCCGCAAACGCTACGCCAAACCGCCGCTGCCCTGCGCAACGCGCGCCGATCAGAATTCTCAGTCAAGGTCCCATCATGTCTGCACGATGCAACACGACGGCTACCCGCCAATCTTGCTACAAACGTAATAGTATAACAATAGCAATTGCACTGACACTGACCCATTCAGCTTTCGCCGCCAACAATGAGCCGCTGCAACTGCCCGCCTCGACGGTGACCGCGCGCATGGGCAAGGAAGATCCCAAGGAAGTGCCAATCAGCGTCAGTGTGATCAGCGGCGAGCAACTGCGTACCCAACGCCTCGACACCCTGGAAAGCGCCCTGCGCAATACCTCAGGGGTCAGCGTCAATTCTTCCGGCGGGCCGAATGACTTCAACGTGCTGATCCGAGGCGTGGGTTCGCTGTACCAGATGTCCATGGACGACAGCTCGGTGGCGTTCAATATCGACGGCGTGCCGGTGTCGTCGCGCAGCCTGGGCTTCGGCACCCTCGACGTCGACCGCATCGAAGTGCTCAAGGGCCCGCAGGGCACTCTGTCCGGTGCCATTGGCCAAGCCGGCGCGGTGAATATCACCACCCGCCAACCCACCCGCGAACTGCAAGGCTATGTGCGTGGCGAAGTCGGCCAGAAAGGCCAGTTTCTCACCGAGGGCGCCATCGGCGGGCCGCTCAGTGACAGCTTCAGCGGCCGACTGGCAGTGCGCCGTGCCGGCTACGACAGTTGGATCGACAACGACCAGACCCACCACCCCATCACCAAGCCGCGCAATGAGGCCTATCGCGGCAGCCTGTTGTGGGACCTCAACGATGACACCCAGGTGCTGTTCAGCGCCGAACGCCAGCAGACCGAACGCGCCACCAACTCCCTGGTGTTGCGCCCCTACGGCAGCCACCCGAGCCTGGACCTGACTCCCGGCCTGTTCGACGACAACGACAAGACCACCGAGCGCTACATGATCAAGGTCGATCACGACTTCGCCAACAGCCGCCTGACCTCCACCACCGCCACCGGCACTGCCGACTTCACCGGCTTGATCGCCTACGACAGCAAACTGATGGGCGCGCTCTATGGCACGCCCGGCGAGTTCTGGGTGGTGGACAAATCCTTTGAGCGCAGCTGGAGCCAGGACGTGCACCTGGGTTCACTGCCAGACTCCGACGTGTTCTGGGTCGCCGGCGTCGCCGCCAGCCGCAACGAGCGCAGCTACGATACCCCGCGCAATACCTACGGCACCTCCGGCGCGAAGTTCCGCGACTTCACCACCACCATCTACGCCGGCTACGGCGAAGTGACTTTCCCGCTGACCGAACGCCTGAAACTCACCACGGGCTACCGCCACTCCTGGGACCGCAAGACCTACAACGGCCAATATTTCGCAGGCTCGAGCGCTGTGGATGACTCGCGCAAACTCACCGACCACTACGCCACCGGTCGCGCCGCCCTGAGTTATGCGATCACCCCGCAGACCAACGTCTACGTGCAACTGGCACGGGGGTATAAGTCCGGAGGGTTCAATGACTATGCGTCCCAGGTCAGCGACAGCGCGCCCTACAAAGCCGCCGTCAGCAAGGCCGCCGAGCTGGGCTTCAAGAGCGAGACAGAAGACCGTCGCGGCAGCCTCAACGGCGCGCTGTTCTACACCCGTGTACACGACGATCACTTGCTCGGCTATGACGCCGCGACCTTTGCCACCAATGCCTTCAATGCCGACACCCGCACCCGCGGCGCCGAACTGGAAGGCACCTGGCGCTTCGACTACGGCCTGACCCTGGCCGCCAGCGCCACCTACCTCGACGCCAAGATCACCAGCGGCGTGCAAGGCATCCAGGCCGGTGACGTCGCCGCCGGCAACCGCACCCCGGATGTGCCACGCTGGAGCGGCAACTTCAACGCCAGCTGGAAGCACCCGTTGGGCAGCGTCGCCAGCCTTGGTGAAACCACCCTCAACACCAGCCTCAACTACCACCTGGTGGGTGAGCGCGCGGCCGATCCGCAGAATCATTTCAACCTGGATAACTACGAGAAACTCGACCTGCGGGCGGGGCTGGAGAGCAAGTTTGGAGAGGTGTATGCGTTTGCCGACAACCTGTTGAACCAGACGTATGACACCTATGGTTTCTACAGTGAGCCGGTGGCTTACGGGGCACCGTCGCGGCGGCGTACGTTGGGCGTAGGCTATTCCTATCAGTTCTGAACTGACGGCGATTCAGCCTGCTGTCCTCAGTCCAAATGTGGGAGGGGGCTTGCTCCCGATCGCGGTGGATCAGTCACAGATGTGCTGACTGACACTCCCCCATCGGGAGCAAGCCCCCTCCCACATTTTTAACCGAGTGCAGCCGGACTGCCTCAAAACTGATAGCTATACCCAACCCCCGCCGAACGCCCGCGCCCCGGCATCCCGGTCAACACCGTATCGGTGGAATACGCCCCATACAGGTCATACCGCGCATCCAGCAGATTATCGCCCCACAAGTAAACCTCCGACCCCCCACTCTCGACCCCAACGTGCAAATCGAGCTTGGCGTACCCCTTGAGGTCATAGTGGTTCTGCGGATCAGCCGGACGATTTTTCTGTACGCGATAATTGAGCAAAGTATTCAGGCGCGGCGCCGGCAAGCCCAGCAGTTCACCCAAGGGTTTGTTCCAGGCCACGCTGAAGTTGCCACTCCACAACGGCACATCCGGCACGCGGCTGCCCTTGGCCACATCACCACCGGAAACACCTGGCGCATCCGAGGTGACCACCGCGTTGGTGTAGCTGATGGCACTGCCCAGGGTCAGTTCATCGGTGACATGCCAGGTACTCGAAAACTCGGCACCTTTGCTGCGGGTGTCGGCATTCACTGCGCTGACCGCCATGCTTTTAAAGTCGTACCCCAGCAGGTGGTCATCCTGCACGCGGGTGATGAACAACGCACCTTCCAGGCTCAACGCACCGCTTTCGCTTTCATGCTTGAAGCCGACTTCGGCGGAGTTGACCTTGGCCGCCTTGTAGGGCTCGCTGTCCTTGATCGAGGTGGCGTAATCGTTGAACCCGGCCGACTTGTAGCCCCGTGACAACACCGCATACAAATTGGTCTGCGGCGTCCACGCGTAGCTCAGGGCCACGCGCCCGGTGTTGTAGTCGACCTGCAAGCGGCGGCTGTCGCTGACCAGGTTGCCGCCACCGGTGTAGTCGGCGCCGTAGGTCTTACGGTCCCAGGTGTGGCGCAGGCCGGTGGTGAGTTTCCAGTCTTCGGCAATCGGGAAGGTCACCTCGCCGTAGGCGGCATAGCTGTTGGTGGTGAAATCGCGCAGTTGTCGGGCGCCGTTGCTGAAGTTGGTCGAATCAAAGCTGCGCTCGGAGCGGGACAGGTTCACCCCGGTCACCCAGAACACCTGCGCATCCGCCAGCGAGCCCAGGCGCAGGTCCTGGCTCCAGACCCGCTCGTGGGCCACGTCTTCGACCAGGTACTCAAAAGGTTGACCATATAACGCCTGGGTGATGTTGCGATCGTAGCCCTTGATCGCCTTGAAGTCGGTGCTGGTGTAGGCGCTGATCGAGGTGATCCGGGCCTGGGCCAGGTCGTGGTTGAGCTCGAAGGAATAACGCTCGTTGGTCTTCTTGTTGCCGTTGAAGGTGCCCGGTGTGTAGTCGAGGCTTGGGCGATTGCCGAACGGGCGCAGGATCTCCGAGCCGGCGTAGTGATCGGCGCGCTGGCGCTCGGCGGTCAGCAGGCCGGTGGTGCCTTCGTCGTTGTCCCACAGCAGGCTGCCGCGCAGGGCCAGGTCGCGGGGTTGGGTCAGGGGGTCGCCGTCCTGCTGGTTGTCGACCCAGTTATCAAAGCCGCTGCGCCGCACCGCAATCCGCCCGGCCAGGGACTCGGTCAGCGGCCCACCCACTGCGCCTTCGGTCATGAACTGGCCTTGGTTGCCCACTTCACCGCGCACGTAGCCTTCCCGTTCACGCGTGGGTTTGCGCGTGGTGACATTGATCGCCCCGGCTTCACTGTTGCGCCCGAACAGCGTGCCTTGTGGCCCCTTGAGCACTTCCACTTGCTGCACGTCGAGGGTCGCCATCGCCGCGTTGCGCACCGACATCGGCACCCCGTCCACGTTCAGCACCACCGAGCCGTCATCCATGCTCATCTGGTTCAGCGAGCCGACCCCACGAATACGTACGTTGGCATCGTTGGCGCCGCCCCAGGAGTTCACATCTACCCCCGGCGTGGTACGCAAGGCATCTTCCAGGGTACGCAGGCGCCGGGTCTCGAGGGCTTGCCCATCGAGCACCGAGAGACCGAACGGAATATCCTTGGCACTCTCCTGGTTCAACCGCGCACTCACCGTCACCGGTGCCAGCTCGATAGTTTCGGCGCTGGCGGCCGGTTGATGGTCAGCGGCATAGGCCGCACACATCTGACTGGACAAGGTCAGCGCCATGGCTTGGGTCAATACGTTGGCCCGCCAACCGAGAGGACGACGCAGCGGCTGGATAGACAGTTCAGATGACATGACAAAGCTCCAAAAGGCAGGGATGGTTCAACTTCATTGCGCTGGCCCCCAGCGCTTGAGCGCGGTGGCAATCGCGGGATCGGAGGGCGCGCCCAGCAGGCCCTGGATCGCGGCTGGCCATCCCTGGCCGTGACGGACTTCGGCGGTCATCGTCGTGAGGTGTTCGGGGGTTTGTGCGGCGACCCAGTCAAGGCTGACCAGCGCTGCGTAACTGGCGGCCCAGCCCTGTTCGCGGGCATCGGCCAGGGTGCCGACCGGCTCACCGTCGTTGCCCAGGGCGCGGGTCAGGTCGTCGGCTGTCAGCTTGACCAACGCGGCACGGGCCTGAGCACCGTCGATATCCTCCACACACAGCAAGCCCACCGCCCCCGCCACACCCTGGCTCAGCCACAGGTAGCCGGGGGTTTGGCGCAAGTTGCTGGCGCTGATCAGCGATTGGCGGGCGAGCAGTTCGGCAATGTGGGCGCGACGTGCCCAGCGCCCGACGCCTGCCGCTGCCACGTCCCAATTGGGTGACTGGCTGAGCAGCAGGTGGCCGTGGCTCAAGCGGCTGGCGCCCATGCCGGCTGGCCACTGGCTCAGGTGTTCGACACGCGGGTAGCTGCCCAGGCGGCGCGCCACACAGGCACTCATCACGTCCAAGTCTTCCTGCACTTCACGGGCGGTCTGCTCACGACTGATATCTTTCTGAGCCGGCGTGGCGTAGGCAAAGTCCAATGGCCCCAGGCTGCTGCCGGTAAAGGCTTGGTCATCGACTGCAAGCTGCCATTGCCAGTTGCCGGCCGGTGCGACGGCATCTACTGCCACTGCCGCCCCCGCGGGCAACTGCGGCACCGCGGCGGGCAAACCGACTTCGTCACGCTGTGCCGGCGCACGCAACAGCCGCTCACTGTTCAGGCCCAGGCGCGGCACCACGCGGCGCGCTTCCAGCCATACGCCTTGGGGGCCAAGCCAAAACGCTTCGCCTTCGGCAGGCCAGCCATCAGCACTCACCGTCCAGTTCAAGACCACCTGGCAACCGCTCGCCGCGCACCCGTCCAAGGGCACACGCAGATGCTCGGTGGCCTGTTCAAACGCAACCGGTCGCCCCATCACGCTGACCGCCGTCACGTGCAGGCTCGGCGGTAACTCGGCATCCAGATGGGCAGCGATCACCCCGTCCAAGGTCCACTGGCCCACGACGTGCCGCGCCGCCGAATCAACCTGCAGCTGCAACCGCCCACCCGCCACCTGCCAGGCACTCGCCCCAGGCACCCAGCGCTGTTCCCAGTCGGCACGTTCGGCGCGTTGCTCGGCGACGGACTGGTACTCGCCCTGCTCCACCAGATGCCGCTGCAACGGCAAGCCACTGCCGAGCAAGCCGACGATGCCCAAGGCCAGCAACGCACCGGGCAGGCCGAGTAAACCACGGCGCACATCGCTCAACCGCCGACGCTCCGGGCCACGGGGCAAGGCCAGTGCCGCCACCGCGAGCAACACCAGGCAACCGGCGAGTTTCCAACTGGCCAAGGTGGCGAGAAACCCCAGCCATGGCGCCCAACCGATCAGCAGCGACACCCCCACATGCGCCGGGATCGCCATTGCATAGGCCGGGTAACTGACCAACCCCAACTCATGGTTGAGCACCAGGAAAAACGTCAGCAGCATCGAAGTGGCATAGGCCAGCCCGGAGCGGCGAATCAGCGCGTGCACCAGCACCGCAAGCATCGCCAGTTCCAGCAGCGGCGGCGCGAACACCAGCGCCTGATACACCAGCACAAAACCCGGCGCCAGGCTGTCGGGCGCGACAATCGCACTGATCAGCAAGCTGGCCAGGCCCGGCACCAACGCCAGGGCCAGTGTCGCTATCAGCACACAGGCCACCCGCCCCAACAGACGCAGCCAGGACGGCGCAGGCGTCGACTGCAGCATGGCGCCAAAGCCTTCGACGTCATCGCGTCGGCACACCAGCCCGACCAGGGCCGCGACGATAAACGCGATCACCAGAAACAACGCACTCGACAGCAACGGCAGGGTCAGATCCGCCCGGGGCACCATCGGCCCACGCGCATGCCACACGCCATGGACAAAGCCACTGAGCACGCCCATCACCAACAGCAACCCGAGGGCCACCCACCAGATGCGCCGGGCGAACAACTGGCGTACCTGCCAACGTACCTCGCACCACAAGGCGCGCGGCCACTGGCTGCTCACCAGCGGGCCAGGCAAGGTCACCGCGCTCGCCAGCAGCATCGGCGGCTCGGCCAACACCGCCCCGCTACGCCTGCCCATCAAGCCCTGGCGCGTGGTGCGGGCCAATACGACGGCCAGCAACAGCAGCGGCACCGCGCACCACAACACACGGTTAAGCCAGAACCCGGGAGTCAGGGCCAGCAGCGATTGGGACTTTTGCGCGGCGCTCCAAGTCTCCACCTGAGCCTGGGCAAAGGTAAACAATGACGGGTCCAGGCTGGCGGCCAACAGCGGGTTGATATGCCCGCCCTTGAGTACCACCACGGCAAACATCCACAACAGCATCAACACCGTCGCCAACCCGAACGGCGCCGCCAGGCCACGGCTGCGCAACGCCAGCAGGTAATACAACGCACCGATCCCGGTGCTGACCGGCAACAGCAAGGCGACCCAGGCAAACCCCAGCGCCGACCACATTGGCGCACCGATACTGGCCGCCGGCACCCAGCCGAGCCAGCCCAGTACCGGGCTGACCAGGAAGCCGACGATCAGCGAACTGGCGAGCAAGCCGCCCACCAACGCCGCACCGATAAAGCGCCCCCACAGCAGCGCCGGCAGCGACAGCGGCAACGCCAACAACACCTCTTCCAACTGCGCCTTGCGGTCGCGCAAGGCCGGTTGCGCGAACACCCAGGCCCAGGCGAAAAACAGAAAAAACATGCAACCGCAGGACATCAGGTAGATCAGGCTCGGCGCATTGCGTGCAATGTCGCTGGCACCCATTTTCTGCACGTAGTCGGCATTAGTCAGGGACATCAGCAAATAGCCGGTCAAGCCCAGGAACACCAGCAACGGAATCCCGCTGCGTAGCCCGGCGCGGACTTCCACCCAGGCCTCGCGCATCAACAGAGCAAAAGTATTCATGCCTCGAGCGCCTCACCGGCCTGGGCCAGCGCCAGGTAATAGATGTCTTCCAGGCGCGGCGCGTGGGGTGTGAAGCGCGGGTCAGCCGGGCGCTCGCCGTGTACGATCACGCGGCTGCCGGCGGGGCTGGCCGCCACATGCAAGGCGGCGGGCAGCGGCTCACCACGGCCGAACGAGGCTTCCCACAAGCGGCCCTGCTCGGCGCCGAGCAAGTCCGCCGGGCGGCCCTCGACAATAATCCGCCCACCGGCCAGTACCGCCAGGCGGCTGCACAGGTTCTCGACATCTTCGACAATATGGGTCGACAGCAGCACGATGGACTCAGCCGCCACATCCGCCAGCACCCGGTGAAAGCGGTTGCGCTCAGCCGGGTCGAGGCCGGCGGTGGGCTCATCGACAATCAGCAGGCGCGGCGAGCCGATCAGGGCCATAGCGATGCCGAAGCGGCGCAACATGCCTCCCGAATACGTGGCGAGCGCCCGGTGCGCGGCTTCTTGCAGGTTGACCTTGGCCAGCAGGCCCTCGACTTCCTCGCGACGCTGGCGGGTGTCGGTACGGCCCTTTAGCCAGGCAAACCGATCGAGCAAATCCCGCGCACTCACCCCAGGGTAGGCGCCCAACTGCTGCGGCAGGTAACCCAGGCGGCGGCGCAAATGCTCGGAGTCGGCCAACACATCCACGCCATCGAGCTGGATGCTGCCCGCATCCGGTAGCTGCAAGGTCGCCAAGGTACGCATCAGGCTGCTTTTACCCGCACCATTGGGGCCAAGCAAACCGTACATGCCCGGCCCCACGCTCAGGTCCACGCCGCGCAGCGCTTCGACGCCGTTGGTGTAGCGCTTGCACAAACCGCGCACCTGTAAACCTGAATTGACTGACATCCACAACTCCATCAAGGACAAGCCCTGCAAAAGGGCGGCGAGCGACGGTAGTCAAGGCCGGTGGCGCGGCTCTACCCGATTCAAGTCATTTTCCAACCGTATCCCGCGCAGTGATCGGCGTTACGCCCCACCGCCGCCACGCCCTGCCCCGTGCTTGGCAAACGGATACGGGGCAAAAACGATTCGATCCGGGTAGTCCACATAATGAGAATGACTAGCATCACCTTCCACGCATTGACCTGCCCCCAGCGCCTGGGCCAACCCCGGCCCGGGCCCTAGCGATGAGAAGACGTTGAGCCATGGCCACTTCCAGCACCTCAACCGCAACACTGCTGCGCCGTTCCCTGTCCGAAGCCCTGGGCCAGCCCGCCGACCAGATTCCCCTGGAGGCCAACCTGATCGAATGGGGGCTGGATTCCGTCACCCTGATCCGCCTCGCCGGCCAATGGCGACGCCAGGGCCTGGCCGCACGTTTCGCCGAGTTGGTGGCCGACCCACGCCTGTGCGCCTGGCTGGCGCTGCTTGACGGCGCGCCCGCTGCCCCGGCGCCCCTCAATCACAGTGCGGACGACGGCCTGCCCTTCGAGTTGGCGCCCATGCAACACGCGTACTGGATCGGCCGTGCCCCTGGCCAAGCGCTGGGCGGTGTGGCCGCGCACTTCTACAACGAATTCGACGGTCACGGGGTTGATCCGACCCGCTTGGAAGCTGCGGTACATGCCCTGCTGGCACGCCACCCGATGCTGCGTGCGCAGTTTCTCGACGATGGCCGCCAACAGATCCTGCCGCGCAGCCCGTGGGCAGGGCTGAAGGTGCATGACCTGCGCCAGGCCGATGCCGCACAGGTGCAACAACAACTGGAGGCCTTGCGCGCCGAGTTGTCCCATCGCCAGTTGGCGGTGGAACACGGCCAGGTGCTGGACATCCAGTTATCGCTATTGCCCCAAGGCACGCGCCTGCACCTGAACCTCGACATGCTCGCCGCCGACGCCTTGAGCCTGCGTACCCTGCTGGGCGACCTGGTGCAGTTGTATCGGCAACAACCGCTGCCCGCACTGAACTACAGCTTCCCCTGCTACCTGGCCGACCTGCGCCAGGAACAGGCCAGCCCTGAGCACCGTGAACGCCACCGACAAGCCCGCGACCATTGGTTGCAGCGCCTGGACGCGTTACCCGGCGCGCCACGCCTGCCGATCAAGGCCCAGGGCGATGAGCGTCAGGTGCGCCGCCGTCACCACTGGTTGTCGCCGTCCCAGCGCCAGGCGTTTGAACGCCACGCCCGCGAGCACGCCCTTACCCCGGCCATGGCCCTGGCGGCAGTGTTTTGCGAAGCCCTCGGCGCCTGGTGCGAATCACCCGAGCTGTTGCTCAACCTGCCGTTGTTTAACCGCACGCCGCTGCATGCCGATGTCGAGCACCTGGTCGGCGACTTCACCTCATCAATCCTGCTGGCTTGGGATGGCCGTGTGGCCGGCACCTTCGCCGCCCGCGCCACAGCGCTGCAACGGCGTTTCCACGGCGATGCGGAGCACAGTGCGTTTTCGGGGCTTGAGGTATTGCGCGAACTGTCCCGCCATCGCGGCGAGCAAGTGCTGGCGCCGGTGGTGTACACCAGCGCCCTGGGCCTGGGGGAATTGTTCGCCGAGGGCGTACAGGCGAGTTTCGGCCAGCCGGCGTGGATCATTTCCCAGGGCCCGCAGGTGTGGCTGGACGCCCAGGTCACCGAGCTGGACGGCGGCATCCTGGTTAACCTCGACGCCCGTGAAGGGCTGTTTGCCGACGGCGTACTGGATGGGCTGTTCGACGCCTATACCGGCCTGTTACAGCGCTTGTGCCATGACGCCACGGCCTGGGATCAGCCAGTGCCGGCACTGATCCCCGCGCGCCAACTTGACGTACGCAGCGCCGCCCAAGGCCAATCGGTAGCGCTACCGGTCGAGCGCCTGCACGAGCGTTTTTTTACCCAGGCGCAATTGACGCCGATGCTGCCCGCACTGCTGCACGGCGATTGCGCCATCACGTATGGCGAGTTGGCCGAGCGTGCCTTGGGCGTCGCGGCCTACCTCGAAGGCCAAGGCGTGCAGCGCGGTGACGTAGTGGCCCTGCAACTGCAAAAGGGCCCCGAGCAGGTGATCGCGGTGCTGGGCATCCTCGCGTGCAGCGCCACTTACCTGCCCATCGGCGTCGACCAGCCTGCCACGCGTTGCCGCAAGATCTGCGATGCCTCCGGCGCACGCTTGCTGCTCACCCAGTTGCCGCACGTTGGCAGCGCACTGCCGGCGCCACGAGCCGGGGCGATCAGCGACCTGGCGTACATCCTTTACACCTCCGGCTCCACCGGTGAACCCAAGGGCGTGGAGATCAGCCACCTGGCCGCCGCCAACACCCTGGAGGACCTGCAACGGCGCTTGCAGCTCAACCATAACGACCGAATCCTGGCGCTCTCCGCACTGGAATTCGACCTGTCGGTGTTCGACCTGTTTGCCGCGCTGGCCTGCGGTGCGGCGGTGATCCTGATCGAGCCCGACGCGCAACGCGACGCCCTGCGCTGGCGCGAACTGGCCGTGCAGCACCGCGCCAGCGTGCTCAATTGTGTGCCGGCGCTGCTCGACATGCTGCTTGGCTGCGCCGACGCTCCACTGCCGCTGCGTGCGGTATTACTCGGCGGTGACAAGGTCGCGCCGCAGCTGGCGCCGCGCCTGTGGGCCCAACCCCCCGGCTGCCGCTTCATGGCCCTGGGCGGTGCGACGGAAGCGGCGATTCACTCGACACTGTTTGAAGTCGTGCCCGGCCAGGCGCTGGACTGGCACTGCCTGCCCTACGGCAAGCCACTGGACAACGTCAGCCTGCGCATCGTCGACCAGCATGGCCATGACTGCCCGGACTGGGTGGCCGGTGAACTGTGGATCGGCGGTGCCGGGGTGGCCGAAGGTTATCGGGGTGATCCGCTGCGCAGTGCCGAACGCTTTGTGAAGTATCAGGGCCTGCGCTGGTACCGCACCGGCGACAGTGCGCGCTACCACCCCGACGGCACCGTCGAGTTCCTTGGGCGCAACGACTTCCAACTCAAGCTGCACGGCTACCGTATCGAAGCCGGTGAAGTGGAGCATGCGTTGCTGGCCTGCCCCGGCGTCGAACAGGCAGTGGCGCTGCTCGCCGGCCAGCACCTGGCGGCGGTGGTGCGCCTGGCAAATGGCCCGGCGCACCCTACTGCGCTGGAGCTGCCGGGCCTGGCCGAGCGCCTGCCCGCCTATATGATTCCCAGCCTGATCCTTGGCTGTGCACAGTGGCCGTTGACCGCCAATGGCAAGGTGGATCGCAAGGCGCTGAACGGCTGGCTGGCCGATCATAGCGGCGCTGCCACGGCCCAGCTGTCGCCGCCCTGCGGGGCCATCGAACAACAGGTGGCCCGAGCCTGGCAGCAGTTACTTGGCTGTGGCGAAGTCTGCCGCGAGCACAACTTTTTTGCCTTGGGTGGCGACTCCCTGAGCGCCACACGCCTGGTGCGCCTGCTGGCCGAGCAAGGCTTGGGCGGTGCACGCATCGCCCAGGTATTCGCCAAGCCGGTGCTGGCGCAGTTTTGTGCCAGCCTGCATCAACAGGCCCAGGCCGAGCCTCAGCGCAGCCTGGTACCGGACATCGCCCAGCGCCACGCGCCCTTCCCCATCACCGAGGTGCAGCAAGCCTACTGGCTAGGCCGTGACCCGAGCCTGGTGCTGGGCGGCGTGAGCTGCCACTTCTACCGCGAATACGAGGTCGAAGACCTCGACCTGCCGCGCCTGCAACACGCCCTCGGGCGCCTGATCGAGCGCCACGAAATGCTGCGCGCGGTGTTCGATCACGCGGGCCAGGCGCGCATCCTCCCACAGGTGCCCACCTTCGTGATCGGCCAGCGCCACACCAGCTTCGACGCACTGCGCGCACACTGTGCCCACCGCGTATTCGATCCGGCCCAATGGCCACTGTTCGATGTGCAGGTGGTGACCCAGGGCCGCCATACACGCCTGGCGATCAGCCTGGACAACCTGATCCTCGACGCCCTGAGCATCCTGCGGTTCTATGCCGAACTCGACGCGTTATACCGCGAGCCGACGCTGGCCCTGACGCCACTGGAACTGTCGTTTCGTGACTACCAAATGCAGTCGCGCGTGGAGCCTGCCGAACTGCACGCCGCGCAACGCTTCTGGCAGGCACGCTTGCCCGAACTGCCGCCGCACCCGCAACTGCCCCTGGCTGCCGACCCCGCCAGCCTGGGCCAGCCACGTTTCGAACGCCTGCAAGGGCAGGTCAACGCCGATGCCTGGCGAGCGATCCTGGCCAAGGCTCAACAGCATGGTTTGACCGCCTCGGCGGTGCTGCTCTGTGCATTTGCCGAAACCCTCGGGCGCTGGAGTGCGCGCCCGGACCTGAGCCTCAACCTCACGCTGTTCGACCGCCGTGCGGTGCACCCACAGATCGATCAGGTCATGGGCGATTTCACCTCCCTGACCCTGCTCGGTTATGTCCCCGTGGCGGGCGAACGCTGGATCGACCGCGCACGGCGCACCCAGCAGCATCTGGGTGACGCCCTGGAGCACCGCTGCGTCGGTTCGGTAAGTTTGCTGCGCCAACTGGCGCGCAGCAGCGGCGAACAACAGGTCAGCATGCCGGTGGTCTTCACCAGCGCCTTGGGGGTGCCGGATGGCACTGCCGCGCCGCTGGACGGGCCGTTCGCCAAACAGGTATTCGGCCTGACCCAGACCCCGCAGGTGTGGCTCGACCATCAGGTGGTGGAAGCCGACGGCGGCATCGCCCTGAACTGGGACCGGGTGGTCGGCCTGTTTCCCGACGGGCTCGTGGAAGCGATGTTCGACGCCTACCTGCACAGCCTCAACTGGCTGGCCGAACACGTCTGGGACAGCGCCCCGCCGGACTTGCTGCCCCTGGCCCAGGCACAGGTGCGCGCCCGACTGAATGCCCCTGGCCCCGGCGTGCCGCGTGACTCAACCTTGCACCAGGGCTTCTTCCAGCACGCGCACCACACCCCGCAACGCCCCGCTTTGTTGTGGGGCGAGCAGGGCAGCCTGAGCTATGGCGAACTCGCCGAGCGTGCGCTGCGCATCGCCCGCAGCCTGATGGACGCAGGCGTCGCAGCCGGTGACCTGGTGGCAGTGTCCCTGGCCAAGGGGCCGCAACAGCTCGCCAGTGTGCTGGGGGTGCTGGCCGCCGGCGCCGCCTACCTGCCGGTGGGTGTCGACCAACCGTTGCAGCGTTGCCAGCGCATCCTGCAACAGGCCGGCGTCAGCCTGATCCTCGCCGAGCACGACCCGCAACTGCCGGGCGTCAAACATCTCAAGCCGTCCCAGGCGCAAAGCGCTGAACCGCTGTTGGCCCCGCTGGCGGTGTGCGCCAACCAACTGGCCTATGTGATCTACACCTCCGGCTCCACCGGCCAACCCAAGGGCGTGGAAATCACCCATCGCGCCGCGATGAACACCGTGGCCGAGATCAACCGCTGCTACGGCATCGATGCGTCAGACCGTGGCCTGGCGCTATCGGCGCTGGACTTCGACTTGTCGGTGTATGACCTGTTCGGCCTGCTCTCGGTAGGCGGCGCCCTAGTATTGATCGACGAAGACCAGCGCCGTGATGCCCGCGCCTGGCTCAAGGCCCTGCAACAGCACCACGTGAGCCTGTGGAACAGCGTGCCGGCATTGCTCGATATGCTGCTGGAAGCCAACACTCTGGAGCAGCAACCCCTGGCATTGAAAGTGGCACTGTTGTCGGGCGACTGGATTGGCCTCGACCTGCCACAACGCCTGCGACAACAAGCCCCGAACTGCCGCTTTATCGCCCTCGGCGGTGCGACCGAAGCGGCGATCTGGTCCAACCATTTCGAGGTGCGGCAGCCGCTGCCGGGCTGGCGTTCGATCCCCTACGGCGTGCCGCTGGCGAACCAGGCTTACCGCGTGGTGGACGCCCTTGGTCGCGACTGCCCGGACTGGGTCACCGGCGAGTTGTGGATCGGCGGCGCCGGCGTCGCACGCGGCTACCGTCATGCCCCGCAGTTGAATGCCGAGCGTTTTGTCGACGGCTGGTACCGCACCGGCGACCTGGGGCGCTACCACCCGGACGGCTTGCTGGAATTTCTGGGGCGCGCCGACACCCAGGTGAAGATTCGTGGCCATCGCATCGAGCTGGGTGAAGTTGAAGCCGCCCTGGCCCGTCATCCCTGCGTGAACCAGGCCGTGGCGTTGGTCGCGGACCAGCGCTTGCTCGCCGCCGTCTCCGCCAGTACCTGCGCCGAGGTGCTGGCCCTGCACCTGGAGCAGTGCTTGCCAGCCTATATGCGCCCGGAACAGATTCTGGTGCTGGATCGCCTGCCGCTGAGCAGCAACGGCAAGGTCGATCGCCGTGCCTTGCTCGCGCCGCTGGCCGCTGCAGCCCAGGCCCGCCCGGCGCAGGATGAAGCCCCGCTGAGCGGCGCTGAACAGTTGGTTGCCGAGTTGTGGCAGCAGTTACTCAACGTGCCCAGCGTGTCGCGCCACGACAACTTTTTCCGCCTGGGCGGCGACAGCCTGTTGGCCACACGGTTTCTCGAAATGCTACGCAGCCGCCTCGGCCTGGAACTGCCCATGGGCCAGTTGTTCGGCGCCGCCAGCCTGTTGGAAGTGGCGCAAACCCTCGAGCGCCAGCCTACCCCGCACACCGTTGAAGAGGGCGTTATCTGATGCCCGTGCAAACTCCCCTTATTCCAGGAGCTGTCCCCATGCCCGCCGCCAAACTGTTAAGCGAACTCAAGTCCCTGGGCGTCGAACTCTGGCCCCAGGATGGTCAACTCAAATTTCGCGCGCCCCAGGGCCTGCTCGACGCCGAGCGCCTGGCGCAACTGCGCGAGCACAAACAGCAGATCCTGCACCTGCTGCAAACCCAGGAGCGCCCCGAGGTCGTGCCCGACCCATCGCAGCGCCACGCGCCCTTCCCGCTTACCGATGTGCAGAACGCCTACCTGCTCGGCCGCCAGTCGTCGTTCGGCTACGGCAATGTGGCCTGTCATGGTTACCTCGAACTGAGCTGGCCGCGCCTCGACCCGCAGCTCGTAGAACAGGCCTGGAACCGCCTGATCGCGCGCCACGACATGCTGCGTGCGGTGATCGCCAGCGAAGGCTCCCAACGCGTGCTCGCCGAGGTCGCCCATTACCCGCTGGCGGTCGCGGACCTGCGCGGCGTCACCCGCGAGCAGCATCAGCACGGCGTGCAACACATCCGCCAGGCCATGGAGCAGAAGCTCTACCCCACCGAGACCTGGCCACTGTTCGAACTGCGCCTGAGCCGCAGCGACAACGGCGACACCCTGCACTTTTCCATGGACTCACTGATCGCCGACTGGGCCAGCGCGCAGCTGCTGTTCAATGAGCTGGAGCAACTGCTGCACGATCCCCAGGCCAGCTTGCCGGAACTGGACATCACCTTCCGCGATTACCTGCTGGCCGAACGCGGCCTGCTCGAAGGCAGCCGCCACCAGCGCGACCGTGACTACTGGCTGGCGCGTATCGATGAACTGCCCGCAGCCCCGCAACTGCCAGCGCCCTTGAGCGGCGAAGACACCACAGTGCCACGCTTCCAACGCCACTCGGCGCAACTCGATGCGCAGCAATGGGGCGCCCTGAAAAAAGCCGCCAACGCCCTCGGCCTCACCCCATCCATCGTGGTGCTCAGCGCCTATGCCGGCACCTTGCAACGCTGGAGCCAGCAACCCACCTTCAGCCTCAACCTGACGCTGCTCAACCGCTTGCCGCTGCATCCTCAAGTTGGCCAACTGGTGGGGGACTTCACCTCGGTCAGCCTGTTGCAGGTCAACGATCCCCAAGGCCAGGATTTCACCACCCAGGCACGGCAACTGGGCAACCAATTGTTCGCCGACCTGGAGCACCGCTTGTTCTCCGGCATTCAAGTGATGCGCGAAATCGGCCGCCGTCGCGGGCGTGAAGCGGCGGCCATGCCGGTGGTGTTCACCAGCGCCATTGGGCTGGCGATCGAACCGCCGGCCGCCAGCCAGCGCCGGGTTGGTCACGGCATCACCCAGACCCCGCAGGTGACCCTCGATTGCCAGGTGATGGATGACGCGAATGGCTTGCACATCCACTGGGACGTGCGCCAGGGCGTATTCCCCGACGGTTTGATCGAGGATATGCAGCAAGCGTTCGTTGCCGAGTTGCAGTTGTTAGCCCAGGACCCGGCGGCCTGGGACCACCCCATGCAAGTGCCGCTTCCGGCCTGGCAACAGCGTGAGCGCCTGGCCGCCAATGCCACTGCCGCACCGCTGCCCACCGGCCGCCTGCATGACGGCCTGTTGGCCATGGCCTGGGAACGGCCACAGGCCCTCGCAGTGGTCGACGCCCACGGCAGCCTGACCTACGCCGCATTGATGGAGCGCGCCCTGGCGGTTGCCGCAGCCTTGAGCGCCGCTGGTTGTCGCGCTCAGGAACCGGTGGCAATCCTCATGCCCAAGGGCCGCGACCAGGTGATTGCCGCCTACGGCGTGCTGCTGGCCGGCGCGGCTTACCTGCCGCTGGACAGCAACGCCCCGGCCGCCCGCCGCGACCGCGTACTGCACAGCGCCAACGTGCGGCATGTGCTCGGCCACTCCCAGGCGCTGCCCCACACGCCATTGCCCGAGGGTTTGCACTGGCATGCGGTGGATCAACTGGCAGCGGCCACGCCAGACTTCCCGGCACAGGACGCCAGCCCCGACGACCTCGCCTATGTGATCTACACCTCCGGCTCCACCGGCGAGCCCAAAGGTGTGATGATCAGCCACCGCGCCGCCCTCAATACCGTGCAGGACATCAACCGGCGCTTCCAGGTCAACGCCGCCGACCGCGTGCTGGGCCTGGCGCAACTGAGTTTCGACTTGTCGGTGTATGACCTGTTCGGCCCTCTCGCGGTAGGCGCCACCCTGGTGCTGCCCGACCCGGCACGCGGCGCCGACCCGTCGCACTGGGCCGAGCTGGTGCAGCGTCATCAGGTCACGCTGTGGAACTCAGTACCGGCGCAACTGCACATGCTCGCCCACTACCTGCAGGCCGAGCCGCGGCCCCTGGACAGCCTGCGCCTGGCGCTGCTGTCGGGTGACTGGATCCCACTGAACCTGCCACCACAGCTGCAAGCGCTATTGCCGGACCTGGCCCTGGTAGCCTTGGGCGGTGCCACCGAAGCCTCGATCTGGTCGAACCTGCACCCCATCGGCGCGATTGACCCGGCGTGGCGCAGTATTCCCTACGGGCTGCCGTTGGCCAATCAGGGTTTCCGAGTGCTGGACAGCCAATGGCGCGATGCGCCGACCTGGGTGCCGGGCGACCTGTACATCACTGGGGTTGGCCTGGCCCAGGGTTACCTCGGCGACCCGGCATTGAGTGACGCCCGCTTCTTCGCCCACCCGCTCGACGGCCAGCGCCTGTATCGCACCGGTGACCGAGGCCGCTACCTGCCGGGAGGTGAGCTGGAGTTCCTCGGCCGTGAAGACGGCCAGGTCAAGATCCGTGGGCATCGCGTGGAGCTGGGCGAAATCGACGCCGCGCTGCTCGCCACCCCTGGCGTGGACAGCGCGGTCAGCCTGCTCAGCGGCGAGCTGCTGGCCTTCGTCACGGCGGCGCGTGTAGAGCCCGAACCGCTGCCAGACGCGCCGCTGCTGACGGCGGTGCAGCGTTATGCCGACAGCCAGGTCGGCCGCTTTGACGCGCAACAGGTCAGTGATTATCAGGCTGACCTCAGCGCCGCTGCCTTGAGTTCGATGCTGGAGGTCATGCTCAAGGCGCAACTGTTCAGCGGTGCGCTGGCCGAGCCGGATGCACCCGCGATCCTCGATGCCTTGCACGTGCAACCGCGCCATCACTGGCTGGTGCGTCGCTGGCTGGTGGCCTTGTGTGAAGCGGGCCTGTTGCAGCGTGAACAATCCCGTTATCGCCTGCTGCACAGCGCGCCAAACCCGGCGTTGGCCTGGGGCCGAGTGGAGCACGCGGTCGCGTCCGGGCTGTGCAGCCAGACGCTGCTCGACTATCAACTCAGCCACGTGTGGCAACTGCCGCAACTGCTGCGCGGCGAGGTCAACCCGTTCGATCTGCTGTTCCCACAGGGCCAGCAAGACCTGGCATCGCAGCTGTATGGCGGGGATGCGGTGTCGCGCTACAACAACCACAGCATCGCCGCGCTGATCAACCGTCTTGCCACCCAGCATGACGGCGATGGCCCGCTGCGCATCCTCGAAATCGGTGCCGGCACCGGGGCCACCAGCGCGCCGGTGATCAGCCTGCTCGATGGCCTGGAAGTGGATTACCTGTTCACCGACATGACCGCATTTTTCCTGCCGACGGCCAAGCAGCGCTTTGCCGACCACGCCTGGGTACGCTATGGCGTGCTGGACATTGACCAGGACATCCGCCCCCAGGGCTTGGCCAGCAACAGCGTGGATATCGTGCTGTGCGCGGGCATGCTCAACAGCGTCAAGGACATCGACAACGCCCTCGGCCAGATCACCGAATTACTCAGCCCAGGTGGCTGGCTGGTGTTCAGCGAACCGACCGGCGAGTGGCCGCCGATCCTGCTGACCCAGGGCTTTATGATGACGCCGACGGGCGACGACCGCGACCAGGGCCGCAGCGGTTTGCGTGGTGCGGATGTCTGGCAGGCCAGGGTCAAGGCGTTCGGCGGCGAATGCCTGCCGGCCCTGCCCTACGCCGACCACCCGCTGGCCGCCCTCGGTATGCAAGTGTTCGCGGCGCGTTTCAAGGCCGGGTTCCAACGTTTGAGCGTCGACAGCCTGCGCCGCGTCCTGGCGCAACGCCTGCCGGACTACATGCTGCCGGCGCACCTGCAAGTGCTCGACCGCCTGCCCCTGACCGCCAACGGCAAGGTCGACCGCAAGACCCTGGCCACCTGGCGCCCCGCCGTCGATGCCCAGGCCGGCAATAGCGATGAGGTGCCCAGCGACCCGCTCACCGCCGAGCTGTGCCAGGTGTGGGCCGAGGCCCTGGGCCTGGCGCAGATCGGCGCTGACGACAGTTTCTACGAGAAAGGCGCCGATTCGCTGATCCTCGCCCGCGTCGCCGGCCAGTTGCGCGAACAACTGCCCCAGGCGCAAAGCCTGAGCTACGACACGCTGCTGCGCCAGATGCTCAACGAGCCGACTGTCAGCGCTCTGGCGCGCCTGCTCAACCACGGTGAAAGCGCGCCCACCGCTGCGATGCCTAACGAGTCGCAGCGCGCAACCAACAGCAACGCCCTGGTCGTGCCGTTCGGCGGTGGCGAGGTCGGCCCGGTGCGGGTGATGTTCCATGCTGCCCTGGGCACCCTCGACTATTTCCAGCACCTGGGCCGTTCACTCGCCGCCCAGCAAGCCGGGCCGGTGATTGGCTTTGCGGTGGCCGACACCGCGCAGTACCTGGCCCTGGAGCCCAAGCGCCTGATCGAAAGCGTGGCCCAGGACTATGCCGACCGCTTGATCGCCGACGGCCATCAGCGCTTCCAGTTAATCGGCTACTGCCTCGGCGGCCTGCTCGCCACCGAAGTCGCCCGGCGCCTGCTGGAGCGCGGCATGGAGGTGGTGGACCTGAGCCTGATCGACAGCATCCCGATGTTTATCGACACCGACGAAGAGCTGGCCTATGAGGCGATCTTCGTGCCCAACCTCAACCTGGACCCGGTGAAGACCGTGTTCGGCGCCCATATCGAAGACTACGACGTGTACCGCGCCATCGACCTGCTGATGGCCCGCGACAACCGTCGCGTGCCCGCCGGGGCCATGGCTGCGCTGAAAGGCGACCCCGGCCTGGAGGCGCTGGCGCTGGCGGTGCAGCAACAATCGGCGCGCAGCCAGGAAGAGCGCCTGGCCGAGTACGCACGCCTGGCGTCCGGCCAGGCCGGGGTGCCCATCGGCCCCGAACTGGTGCCGACCCTGTTCCGCGTATGTCGCCACAGCATGCGAGCGGCGCGGTTCGACCCGCCGCCCTTCCTCGGCAACATGACCTACCTGCGCTGCCTGGAGCAGCAATCGTTCGGTATCACCGGCGGTGTCGGCCACCTGGCGGCGCCCTTCTGGGAAGACGCGTGCCTGGGTCAATTCAACTTGATCGATGTGCCCGGCAACCACTTCAGCGTGATCGAACCGCCCCATGTGCACACCGTCACCGCGCACCTGCTCGAGGCCCTTCGGAAAAACTCATGACTACTGCTCTGGATACCCTGAAACGTCCGGTCAACCGCTTGATTCGCCTCGGCGTGGTGTTTGCCGCAATCGGCGCGCTGGTCAACCTGGTGCCCTTTATCGGCCTCACCGAACTGGGCCGCTTGCTGCTCGCCGGTAATGCCGACAGTTCCACCCTATGGCAGTGGGCAGCGCTGGTGGTCATCGCCCTGAGCCTGGGCTGGATGGCCAGCGGCGTCGCGCTGTGGCTGACCCATGTGGCCGACCACCGGCTGCAATCGAGCCTGCGCGAAGCCATGGTGCGCAAACTCGGGCGCGTGCCCCTGGGCTGGTACACCGACACCACCTCCGGCGCCGTGCGCAAGGTGGTGCAGGACGACCTCGAAGACCTGCACCACCTGATCGCCCATCACGCTGTGGAACTCACCGCCGCGATTGTCACGCCGCTGGCCGGGCTGGCCTGGCTGGCCACGTTGAACTGGCGCCTGGCGCTGCTGGCGGTACTGACCCTGCCGATCTACGCGGTGGCCTACAGCCTGATGATGCGCGGCTTCGGCGCCAAGATGCAGTTGCTCGACAAGAGCATGACCCGGGTCAGCGCGGCGATTGTCGAGTTTGTCCACGGCATTGCCGTGGTCAAGGCGTTCGGCCAGGTCGGCCAGGCCCATCGCAGCTATCAGCAGGCGGTCAACCAGTTCAGCACGCAATACGCTGGCTGGGTCAAACCATTGCTGCGCCTGGAAGCGTTTTCGTCGATGGCCTTGAGTGTGCCGGTGATCCTGCTGGTCAGCCTGACGGTGGGCAGCCTGTTGCTGGCCCAAGGCTGGATCACACCGTTGCAGTTGTTCGCAGAAACCCTGGTGGCGGTGGTGATCCCGCAGTCGCTGCTGGTGATCAACCAGAGCCTCACCGCGCAGCGCACCGCCCTGGCGGCGGCCGACCGCATCGAAGCGCTGCTGGACGTCGAAGAACTGCCCACGCCCAAGGTATGCGTGCCGCCACAGGGCAGCGACATCAGCTTTGAACAGGTGCAGTTCGGTTATGACCCCGCGCATAGGATCCTCAATGGCGTCGACCTGCATTGCCCGGCCGGCAGCGTCACCGCGTTGGTGGGGGCCTCCGGCGCGGGCAAGTCGACCCTGGCCAAGCTGGTGCCGCGCTTTCATGACGTCAACGCCGGGCGGGTCTGCGTCGGCGGTGTGGATGTGCGCGAAATTGACCCGCGCCAGCTATATCAACAGGTGGGCTTTGTGTTGCAAGACGCGCAACTGGTGCACGGCACCGTCGCCGATAACCTGCGCCTGGGCCGCCCCGAAGCCAGCGACGCCGACGTCGAAGCCGCCGCCCGTTCGGCGCAGATTCATCAGCGCATCCAGGCCCTGCCCCGGGGCTACCAGTCGGTGATCGGTGAAGACGCGATTTTCTCCGGCGGTGAAGCCCAACGCCTGTCCATCGCCCGCACGCTGCTGGCCGACACGCCGGTATTGATCCTCGATGAAGCCACCTCCCACGCCGACCCCGAGTCCGAAGCCTTGATCCAGGACGCCCTGTCCGCCCTGGCCCGGGGCCGCACGGTGCTGGTGATCGCCCATCGCCTGGCGAGCATTTGCGGGGTCGACCAAATCGTCGTGCTCGACCAGGGCCGCGTCCTCGAAAGCGGGCGCCATGAACAACTGCTGCAGGCCAACGGCGCCTATGCCCGCCTGTGGCGCACCGGCGCCGAAACCACCGCCCCCGACCTGGAGATGTCCTTGTGATCCGCAGCCTTGTGACTTTATTGGGCCCGGCCCATGCCGCACGCCTGTACCGCTACCTCGCGTGGCTGGTGACCAGTGCCGTGCTGCAAGGCGTGGCCGTGGCGTTCCTGGTGCCGATCCTGCAAGCCCTGTTTGCCG
Source organism: Pseudomonas sp. MF6755 (assembly GCF_016405635.1). NCBI lineage: Bacteria > Pseudomonadati > Pseudomonadota > Gammaproteobacteria > Pseudomonadales > Pseudomonadaceae > Pseudomonas > Pseudomonas sp. MF6755. The sequence goes on along the minus strand of NZ_JAEKDA010000009.1, from coordinate 211,109 downwards.
GCGACCTGCACAGCGCAGGCCTCTGGCTGGCGGGCCTGGCGGCGATGGTGGTGCTGACCTGCATTGCCCATTACCAACAGGCGATGAAGGGGTTCGCGCTGGCGCTGGTGGTGTTGACTACCCTGCATGATCGCCTTGGCCAGCACCTGGTGACCCTGCCGCTGGGCTGGTTCAACTCGGAAAAAGTCGGTCGCCTGTCGCGCAGTGCCACCAGCGGCACCTTGATGGTGACCGGGTTATTTGCCCATTACCTGGGGCCGGTAGTGTCCGGCGTGGTGGTGCCGGCCACGGTTGCGTTGAGCCTGTTTGTGTTCGACTGGCGCCTGGGCCTGACCGCCGTGCTGTGCGCGCCTTTGATTTACTTCACCCATCATTGGTCGGCTGCGGCCATCGGCAGCAACGACGCACGGGTGGAAGCCGCCGCAACCCTGGCCGGTAACCGCGTGGTGGAGTTCGCCCGCTACCAGCAAGTGCTGCGTGCCTTTGGTCGCACCCAGGACGGCTACGCGCCGTTGCAAGCTGCCAACCTGGCGCAGAAACACGCGGGCGGCTCGATGCTGTCCCAGACCTTTCCGAAATTGCTGGCCGGTGGCTTGACCGTGCAGTTGGCGTTCGCACTACTGGTGGGCGTGGGCATTGCCCTGGCCGCCCAGGGTGAAATCGACGCCATCCAGTTGGTCGCCCTGCTCGCCCTGGCCGCGCGTTTTGTCGGGCCACTGGCCGAAGCGGCGGCGCGCAGCGGCTTGTTGCGCATGGCCGGTAACGACCTGGAGCAACTGGTGAGCATCCTGCGCGAACCGTCGTTGCCGGAACCCGCTGTGAGCCAGCCGCTGACGGCGCCCGGCAGCCTGGCCTTTGACCAGGTCAGCTTCGCTTACCCCAGCGGGCCCAAGGTGCTGCACCGCCTGACGTTCAACGCCCCGGCCCATTCGATGACCGCGATTGTCGGCGCCTCGGGCTCGGGCAAGACCACCGTCACGCGCCTGTTGATGCGTTTTTTCGATGCCAGCGAGGGCAGCGTCAAGGTCGGTGGCGTGGACGTGCGCGAGCTGTCTAACGCCGCGCTGATGGCGCAGTTGTCCCTGGTGATGCAGGACGTTTACCTGTTCGACGACAGCCTCGAGGCAAACATCCGCGTCGGCAGCCCGGACGCCAGTACTGAGCAAGTGGCCGAAGCGGCGCGGCTGGCGGGCGTGGATGAAATCGTCGCGCGCCTGCCCCAGGGTTGGAACACGCCAGTGGGCGAAGGCGGCGCGGCGCTGTCCGGCGGCGAACGCCAACGCGTTTCCCTGGCCCGCGCCTTGCTCAAGCGTGCGCCGATCGTGCTACTGGATGAAGCCACGGCGGCGCTGGACCCGCACAACGAAGCCTTCGTACAGGCAGCAATTGGCCGCCTGATGCAAAGCTCCACCGTGCTGGTGATCGCCCATCGCTTGCCGACCATCATGGCCGCCGACCAGATCCTGGTGCTGGATGAAGGTTGCCTGGTGGAGTCGGGCACCCATGCACAGTTGCTGGCCCGCAACGGTCGCTACGCCGGGTTCTGGCATGACCGCCAGCGCGCCGGCGGCTGGCGCTTGAGCGCCGAGGCCCAGCCATGCTGATCGGGGTGTTGGGCGCCAGTGGCGACGTGGGTCTGGCCAGCGCCCAGGCGCTGTTGAAGCTCGGGGTGAACGCTCTGCGCCTGGGTGGGCGTGATGCCGTCAAGGGTGCGCGCTGCATGGAAGTACTCCAGCAGCAATGGCCCCAAGCGCATTTGCAATGGGCCGCAGTGGACTTCAACGACGGCCCGGCCCTGGCCGCGTTCGCCCGAAGTTGCGATGTGCTGCTCAACTGCGCCGGCCCTTCCTGGCGCGTAGAGGAGCGTGCCGCACACGCCGCGTTGCACGCCGACGCCCATTACGTCGATGCTGCCGGCCCAACGCACCTCGACCCGGCCCAGTGGCGTGGCCGCTGCGCAGTGCTGGGCGCCGGCCTGCAACCAGGGCTTACCGGCCTGCTGCCGCGGTGGCTGGCCGAGCAGGCGTTCACCCAGGTGCGGGGCCTGACCAGCTATTTCGGTGTGCGCGATCACTTCACCGCTGTGGCCGCCGACGACTTTTTGCAAGGCGCGGTGGACGGCAGCAGCGAACCACTGGCGGCCTGGCACAACGGCCGCCGCAGCCGCGCACTGCGGCGCCAGCGCGAGGTGTCGGTACCCTGCTTTCCCGGCCAGGTGCACCTGTTGCCCTACCTGAACCTTGAGGGCGAACGCCTGGCCGTGGACCTGAACCTTGAAGTCGGCCAGTGGTTCAGCGTGATCACCGACGGCTACGTGCTCAAGGCCCTCGACCAGGCCCATGGCCTGCCACGGGCCGACGCCGTGCAGCGCTTGTGCGACGCCAGCCGCCTGGATATGAGCGGCCAGGCGCCTTTCGTCACCCTGCTGCTGCAACTCGATGGCCGGCACCACGATCAGGCCCTGACCCGCAGCCTGGTGCTCAGCGGCGCCGGCAATGCGGCGCTGACCGGTGCCATGGCAGCGATCACGGTGGTCAGCGTGGTCGAGGGTGAGATCCGCGCCGGCTGCCATGAAGCCGCCCAGGCCTTGCCGCCCGCCGCCAGCCTTGAGCGCCTGCTGCGCACCTCGGCGATTCGTGCCCTGAACCTGCTGCACAGCCCACTCGATCAACTGCATGCCGCCGAAGAAGGTTGCCTATGAACACCGCCCTGAACGAGTTGGAACACTTGAGCCTGGGCGTGATGGCCCAGGTGCTGCTGCACACCGAAGCATTGCCGTTGCAGGCCTGGCGCAACGCCGAACAGATCAACGCAGCGCTGGGCACAGCCGCACGGCATGCCTGGGTGGTACGGCGTTGGCTGGCGGCGTTGACCCGCGCGGGCATGCTGTGCGCAGACGCTGAACAGTTAGGCTGGCAAGCACCGCCCCTCGACCCGCAGGTGGGTGAACTGCCGCGCCTGTATGCCGAGCTGGGCTTTCCCGCCAACATGGCGCGCCTGCACACCCAAGTCATCGAGTGCCTGCCCGACCTGCTGCGCGATCAATTCACCCTCACCCACTTGCTCATGCTCGGCGGAGACCCGGTGAAGGTATTGGGCGCCTACCAGCACAACCATTTCACTGCGGCGATCAATCACGCCTTGGCCGAGCGGGCACAGCCAGTCAGCGCCGCGGATGGATTGCTGCGGGTGCTGGAACTGGGCGGCGGCGCCCGCTGCACCACTGATGCGGTGCTGACGGCGCTGCAAGCGCGTGAAAAGGACTATCGCTTTACCGATATCAGCTCGCTGTTTACCGGCGCAGCGCAACGACAGTTGCGCCTTGAACCGGGCATGCAATTCGCTCTGCTCGACCTCAATCGCAGCTTCAGCGACCAAGGCATCGCGCCGCGCAGCCAGGACCTGGTGATCGCTGGCAATGTGCTGCACAACGCCCGCGACCTGCCCTATTGCCTTGGGCAGATCCGCACCTGCCTGGGCGATGGCGGCACCTTGCTGTTCAGCGAATCGATCGCCGACAACCCGGCGATGCTGACCTTCATGCACCTGTTGCTGTCACCGCCCTTCGACGCGCCGTTGCGCACCAGCGATGAAGCCTTCATGGCGCCCGACGCCTGGCGCCTGGCCTTGCAGGCGGCCGGCTTCGAGTTACTCGAGGTATGGCCCGCCGCGTCGGAACCGCTCGCCGCTGCGGGGCAACGCGTGTTCCACGCCAGAGGGGTTCGCGCATGAATATCGACACGTTGCTGATCGACCTGCCAACCGCAACCTTGCCTTGGCCTCTACCGGCCTTTACCGGCCTGGGCGTGCATCAACAGGCGCCGGCCCGTTTGCTCGCGGTGCTCGAACGCCAGCGCCCGGCAGTGGTGGTGATGGGCGCCGAACAACTGGAACGCCTGCTGGATTTTCCCGCCCTGGCCTTGAGTGATCTGAGCCATCTGGAACAGGTGCTGTTCGTCAGCCCGCGCCCCGGCGACTGGCAACTGGCAGAGCGCGCTGCGGCGCAACTCGATTGCCGCGTGCAGGGTTTTACCGACGACGGGCGCGAGCTGGCCAGCGTCAAGCTTGAGCACCAGCGCTGGTGTGAGCGGGCCTTGGAGCATGCCTTGGTGAGTGCGGTCGCGCTGCATGGCCAGACCTTGTTTGCCGTGCCCCAGCCTTGCGCACCGGCAGCGGTGGACGATTATCTGGACGCGACCGAGGCCGCCGTCAATCAACAGTTCAGCGCCGCGCAACTGCACGACGCCGTACAGTTGAACCAACGCTTGAGCCACGCCGCGCTGCTGTCGATGCTCAACGGCCTGGAACACTGCGGCCTGCTGCCCGCGCCGCTTCACGACATGGCCCAAGGCCTTGCCAACGCTGGCATCGCCCCCGGCCACCGGCCCTTGATCGCACGCTGGCTCGACGTGCTGCAAGCCCAGCAACTGCTGCACCGCCAAGGCGATCAGTTGCACCCCTGCCTCGACGCCAGCGCCTGGAGCGACGCCAGCCTGGAAGGCACCTGGGCACAACTGAGCCTGGACTGGGCGCGCAATACCGGCGGCAGCGCCACCCTCGACTATGCGCGGGACAATGCTCGCCAGTTGCCGGCGCTGATGCGCGGTGACTGCGCGGCGGTGCACCTGCTGTTTCCCGAAGGCCGCACCGAACGTGCGGCGGCGTTGTACCGCGAAAGCCTCGCGGCGCAGTACCAGCATCGCGCAGTGGCCCACTGGGTCGGCGCCTGGGCAGCACGCCAGGCAACCGACGCACCGTTGCAGGTATTGGAAGTCGGCGCGGGCACCGGCTCTACCACCCAGGCGCTGTTGCCGGCCCTGGCAAATGTAGCGGTGGACTACCTGTGCACCGACGTGTCGCGTTACTTCAGTGAACAGGCCGCCGAGCGCCTGCGCGCCTGGCCATGGGTGCGCCACGGCGTATTCGACATCGACCGCCCTGCGCTGGCCCAGGGTTATCCCACCCAGAGCTGGGACCTGATCGTTGCCGGTGGCGTACTAAATGCCGCCCGCGACACCGAGCGTTCCCTCGCCACGCTGCTGGCCTTGCTCAAGCCGGGTGGCTGGCTGGTGTTCAGCGAACCGACCCAGGAGGAATTCTGGGTGATGGCGTCCCAGGCCTTCATGCTCAACCAGGCCAGTGATGAGCGTGCGCTGAGCAGCACCACCTTCCTCGACCTCGACCAATGGCAAACCGCCCTGGCCCGCGCCGGGTTCCAGGGCAATCGCAGCCTGCCCGCCGCCGATCACCCGTTGGCGCGTCTTGGCCATCGGGTGTTCGTCGCCCAGGTGCCGAGCCAGCGCCTGAGCCGTGCCGCGTTGGCCGCCCACCTGGAACACCCCGACCTGCAGCTTGAACTGCTCGACCGTTTGCCCGACCTGCCAATCGCCAAGGACTTGCCATGAACCCGCTGGCCTACCCCTTCAACGCCTTCACCGACCTGGAGCTGGCCGAGCCTTACCGCCATGCCCAGCAAGCGCCGGGCCTGCTGCGTATCCAGATGCCCATCGGCGCGCCCGCCTGGCTCGCCACCCGTTATGACGATGTGCGCCTGGTACTGGGCGACCGGCGTTTCAGCCGCAGCGAAGCGTTTCGCCGCGACGACACCCCCCGGGCGTTCCCGCGGATTGCCGGTGGCATTGTGATGATGGATCCACCGCAACTGACGCGTATTCGCTCCCGCGCCGCCCAGGCGTTTACCCGGCGCCGCGTCGAAGCCTTGCGCCCCCATGCCCGGGCCTACGCCCATGAGCTGATCGACCGCATGCTCGCCGCCGGCCCGCCCGCCGACTTGGTCAATGACTACGCCCTGCCGCTGCCGCTGGCGTTGATCTGCGAGCTGCTGGGGGTGCCGCTGCAAGACCGCGAACGCTTCAAGGTGTGGAACGACTCGCTGCTGTCGACCCGCGCCGAAGACGCCGCCCTGACCCAGCAACACCTGGGCGAACTCGCCGCGTATATCAACGGCCTGGTTGCCGAGCGGCGCCGCCAGCCACAGGACGATTTCATGACCGCCCTGACCCAGGCCGATGAGAAAGGCGAGTGCCTGAGCGAAGAACACCTGCTGCTGTTGTGCATCGCCATCCTCGTCGCTGGCTACGAAGGCAGCGCCTCGCAGATTCCCAACTTCATCCAGGTACTGCTGGACAACCCTGCGCAGTGGCAACAGCTCAAGGCCCATCCCGAGCAGATCCCCCAGGCGGTGGAAGAGCTGCTGCGCTATATCCCGCTGGCGTCGGCGGCGATGTTTGTGCATTACGCCCTGGACGACATCCAGGTCGGTGAAACCCTAGTGCGCCGGGGTGAAGCGGTGTTCGCCTCGATTGGTGCGGCCAACCACGATCCGGCGCGCTTTGCCGACCCGCAGACCCTCGACTTGCAGCGCGATGCCAGCGGCCACTTTGGCTTCGGCCACGGCTTGCATCACTGCATCGGTTCGGCCCTGGCGCGGGTGGAATTACAAGAGGCGCTGCAAGCGCTGGTGGAGCGCCTGCCCAACCTGCGACGCTGCGGCGATGTGCGGTGGAAAACCGCGACGTTCTTTCGCGGCGCCCATTGCCTGCCGGTGACTTGGTCATGAGCCGCGCCCCGGCACGCAAACGCGTGATCGTCGCCGGCACCGCGTTTGGCCGCATCTACCTGCAAGCCCTGGCCCGCGCCCATGAGCGCTATGAACTGGTGGGCATCCTGTCGCGGGGCAATGCTTACTCCCAAGCCTGCGCCGACCACTATGGCGTGCCGCTGTTCGATGCGGTCGAGCACCTGCCCAACGCGGTGGATATTGCCTGCGTGGTGGTGCGGTCCGGCGCGACGGGTGGCGCCGGCAGTGAGCTGGCCCAGCAACTGTTGCGCCGTGGCATTCACGTATTGCAGGAACACCCGGTGCACCACCGCGAAATTGCCGCGTGCATGCAGGCGGCACGCCAGGGCCAGGCGGCCTACGCGGTGAATACGCTGTACCCGAATATCCTCGCGATCCGGCGTTTTCTCGCGGTGGCCGCGTACCTGCGCGAGCAACAGGGGCTGGCGTATATCGACGCGACCTGTAACAGCCAGGTGGCCTACCCCTTGCTGGATATTCTCGGGCGGCTGGCCGGCGGTTTGCGGCCCTGGGCATTTGCGGCACCGGCCGCCAGTGTCGGTGCACAGCCGTTTACACGGTTGAACGCCAGCTTCAATGGCGTGCCGATCAGCCTGCGCGTGCAAAACCAGGTGCACCCCCAGGACCCGGACAACCACTCCTTCCTGCTGCATCGCCTTGAAGTCGGCTGTGAAGCCGGCGTGCTGAGCCTGTGCGACACCCATGGCCCGGTGCTGTGGAACCCACGCCTGCACGCGTCACGGGACAGCACCGACCGCTTGATCATGGCAGGCGAAGGCAGCGAGCGGCTGGCCGGGCCGAGCATGGTGGTGCTCGACCCGCAGATGCCCGCCAGCTATCACCAAGTGTTCAGCGAGCTCTGGCCCGACGCGGTCAGCGTCGCCCTCGACGCGCTGTGCGACGACATCGACGAACCGGCACGGCGCCTGCGCAGCGGCGTGTGGGCCACCGAGGTGTCGATGGCCTGGCGCGAAATGAACAGCTTGATCGGCATGCCGGAATTGATCGAACCGCCGATCCCCCGAGCGCTGCCGCTGGCCGAACTGCACCGCCGCGCCGACGCCGTGCAACCCCCCTGCGCTGACCCCAGCGCGCAACTGTTGGGAGCCCTGCCCTTGTGAACACTGCCCAATCCCGTTCTGCCTGCAGCCATGTGCTGCTGTGGGTGCGCGACCTGCACCAGGCCGTGGCGAACTTTCGTGCTGCCGGCTTCGAAGTCACTTACGCCACCGCCGAGGCCCGCGCCCAACACGCGCATATCTGGTTCAGCCACGGGCCGATCATCGAGTTGCTCACCACACCGCGCCACGCCTGGCTGTTCAAGTGGCCCATCGACTGCCTGGCCGGGCGTGGCGCCGGGCGGCGCATGTTGCGCTGGGCCGCCCACGGCGAAGGCTTTTGTGACCTGGCCTTGCTCTGCGACGACCAGCACCTGGCGCCGCGCCTCAAGGGCCTGGCGGCCTGCGGTGTGGCGATGGGCCGGATGGTGAAGTGGCAACGCACCTGCGTGGACGGCAGCCAGACGCGCTTTAGTTTCGTGTACCCGCGCCATGCGCGCTTGCCGTTCCTGGTCACGCCCTACACGCCTTCCCAGCACCCGGTGCGGCTGATCCACCCCAACGGCGCTACCGGGCTGGCGGCGATTCATCTGGGGGTCAGCCCCGCCGACCGCACCGCCCTCAACCTGCTGGCAGGCGACGACCCCATGTTGCACCTACAACCGGCTGAATTTACCGGCGTACAGGCGGTGCAAATCGCCGGCCTGGCGCAACCGCTGACATTGCACGGCGCTCAGTTGCTGAGCTGCCCGACCGCCGAAGGAGACTCCCATGCTTGATGGATGCACTGACTGGCCCGAAGATTTTATCCGCCGCTACCGCGAGCAAGGCTATTGGCAAGGCGTGCCCCTGGGCCAACTGCTGCGCGAACAAGCCCGACGCACACCGCATCAGGAAGCCCTGGTGGATGGCAATCGGCGCTGGAGCTACGCCGAACTGGACCAACACGCCGACCGACTGGCCGCCGGCCTTGCCGAGCGCGGGCTGGTTGCCGGCCAGCGGGTGCTGGTGCAGTTACCGAATATCGCCGAGTTTTTCAGCCTGACCTTCGCCCTGCTGCGCCTGGGCGTGATCCCGGTGTTCGCGCTGCCGGCCCATCGCGAACATGAATTGGTCCACCTGGGGCACCTGAGCCAGGCGGTGGCCTATGTGATTGTCGATCAGCACTTGGGCTTTGATTACCGGCCGCTGGCGCGCACCTTGCGTGAGCAAGTGCCGAGCCTGCAACAGGTGTGGGTGGTGGGTGCGGCCGAGGAGTTCGTGGCCCTGGCCGATTGCGTCGCCGCGCCCCGCGAGTTCCCCGCACCGGACGCTCGAGACGTTGCGGTACTGCTGTTGTCCGGCGGCACCACCGGCCTGCCCAAGCTGATCCCGCGCACCCATGACGACTACGCGTGCAACGCGCGGCTGGCGGCCCAGGCCTGCGGGTTCGACGGCCACACCCGTTACCTGGCGGCGTTGCCGGTGGCGCACAACTTTCCGTTGGCCTCACCCGGCGCACTCGGGGTATTCAGTGTCGGTGCCACCGTGGTTTTGGCGCCGGAGCCAAGCCCGGACACCGCCTTCGAACTGATCGAACGCGAACGCATCACCCACACCGCCTTGATCCCGCCCCTGGTGTTGCTGTGGCTGGAAGTGGCGCAATGGTCCGACAATGACCTCAGCAGTTTGCAATGGCTACAAGTCGGCGGCGCACGCCTCAAGGCCGAGATCGCCGCACGCATCCGCCCGGCCCTGGGCTGTGGCCTGCAACAGGTGTACGGCATGGCCGAAGGGTTGCTGTGCTTCACGCCGCTGGACGATCCCCAGGAACGGATCTTCGAGACCCAGGGCCTGCCTCTGACGGTCGCCGATGAGATCCGTATCGTCGACGCCGATGATGTGCCGGTGGCGCCCGGTGACGTAGGTGAGTTGCTGGTGCGCGGGCCCTACACCATCCGCGGCTACTACAACGCCGCCGAGCACAACCAGCGGGCGTTTACCGCCGACGGCTTTTACCGCAGCGGCGACCTGGTACGGCGCCTGCCCGAGGGGCATTTGATTGTCGAGGGGCGCAGCAAGGATGTGATCAACCGCGGCGGCGAGAAGATTCCGGTGGAGGAGATCGAGAACCTGCTGCTCGGCCATCCGCTGATCCGCGATGTGGCGCTGGTAGCCCTGGCCGACGAGTTGCTGGGGGAACGCAGTTGCGCCTGCGTACTGGCCCATGGCGCGCCATTGGACTTGGCGTCGATCAACGCCTGGCTGCGCGAACGTGGGCTGGCAGCCTACAAGTTGCCGGACCGCTTGCAGGTGCTGCGCGAGTTTCCGCTGACGCGCCTGGGCAAGGTCAACCGCAAGGCCCTGGCGGAACAGGTATTGGCATTATGAGCCCATGGCTGCGCGTGTTGCGTGAGGGCCAACAGCCCCGCGCACGCCTGGTGTGCCTGCCCCATGCCGGTGGCAGCGCGAGTTTTTTCCGCCCGTGGCTGGCGCTCCTGCCGGGGGATATCGACCTGCTGGCGGTGCAGTATCCCGGCCGTGAAGAGCGCTTCAACGAAGCCCATGTGCCCTGCCTGGCGACCCTGGCTGAGCACATTACCCAAGCGCTGCTGGCCTTGCCGGCGCGGCCCTTGTTGCTGTTCGGTCACAGCATGGGGGCAGCACTTGCCTATGCCGTGGGCGTGCAACTTGAAGCCGTCGGCAGGGGGGCCGCCCACGTATTTGTCTCGGCCCACGCGCCACCGCACCGGCAACCGCCCAGCGACCTGCACCGCCAGGACGACGCCACGCTGATCGCCGACATCCTGCGCCAGGACGCCCAGGCCGCCAGCCTGTGGGCCAACCCGCAGTTGCGTGCGTTGTTCCTGCCCACGTTGCGCAGCGACTACCAGGCCATCGAGACCTGGAGCCCCACCGAACTTAAGCGCCTGACAGCGCCGATTGATGTGCTGCTGGGCCGAGAGGATACAGAGGTCAGCCTTGAGCAAGCCTGCGCGTGGGCCGACTTGAGCCATCACGCCACGGATATCCGCCTGTTCCAAGGCGATCATTTTTATCTCAAGCAACAGCCGCGCCCGGTGATCGATCACCTGCTGCAACGCGTTGCCAACCTGCCTCAGGAAGCCCTGCTATGAAAACCCCGCAAGCGTGCACAGGCCTGGCAGACATCCGCCACGCCATCGACAGCCTCGACCAGCAGATCATCGACGCCCTCGGCCTGCGCATGCAGTACGTCAAGGCCGCCTCCGCATTCAAGCCCGACCAGGCCAGCATCGCCGCCCCGGAGCGCGTCGCGGCGATGCTGCCCCAACGCCGACAATGGGCGCAGGACGTCGGGCTGGATGGGGAGTTTATCGAGAGCCTGTTCAACCAGATCATCCACTGGTACATCGCCGAGCAGACCGCGTTCTGGCTGCAGAAAAAGAGCAAGGCAGTATGAACGCTGCCGACTTGCTCAGTGTGTTCCAGGCCGCGCATCAACGGGCGGTGGCGTACCAGCGGCCGGTGATTGCCGTGAGCGCGTACCCCGCGCCGACGCTGGAGCCTTTGGCACTGTATGAAGCCCATCGGCAGGGTTTCTTCTGGTGCGCGCACTCGCCGGACCTGAGCCTGTTCGGCCTGGGCTGCGCCTGGCAGATCGATGCCACCGGGCCGCAGCGCATGGCCGAGGTGGATCGCCAATGGTTTGCGCTGTGCGCCGATGCGCTGGTGGAGGGGCCCTACCCGCCCTTGCTGCTGGGCGGCATGCGCTTCGATGAACAGCAACCCTGTGCGCCCCATTGGGCGCCGTTTGCCGACGCCAGTTTCCACCTCGCCCACTGGTTGCTCAGCGAGGACGCCACAGGGCGCTGGCTGCGCTGCCAGCGCGTGGTCGAGCCGGGCAGCGATCCTGCCGCATTGGTGCGCGACAGCCTGGCCGCCTATGAGCACCTGCTCAACCCGGGCATCTACGTCGCGCATACACCCACTGTATTGAAGCGCACCGCACTGCCCCCACTCGAATGGCAGGCCAAGGTCAAGACCGCGCTGCACGCCATTGCCCTGGGTGACTTGAGCAAGGTGGTGCTGGCGCGGCATATCGACCACCACTTGAATGCAGCCCTCGACACCGGCGCGGTAATGGGCCGTTTGCACGCCCGGCGCAACGCTTCGCACCTGTTCGCCATCCACCGTGGCGAGCAGTGCTTCATGGGCGCCACGCCCGAACGGCTGCTCAGTTGTGACGCGGGCCGCCTGACCACCCACGCCCTGGCGGGCAGCACGCGTCGCGGGCTCAAGCCGCAAGAAGACCAGGCGCTGGGGGAACGCTTATTGGCAGACCCGAAGGAGCAGCACGAACATCAACTGGTGGTGCAAACCATCACCGAGGCCCTGCACGGCAAGGTCAGCGACCTGCAGGCCGCGCCACGACCCGGCCTGCTCAAACTCGCCACTGTGCAACACTTGAGCACGCCCATCACCGCCCGCCTCAACGCCGGCAAGCGTTTGCTTGATGGCATCCAGGCGCTGCACCCCACGCCCGCTGTCGGTGGCCTGCCCAGGGCGCCGGCCTTGGCATTCATCCGTGAACATGAAGGGTTTGACCGCGGCTGGTATGCAGCACCCGTGGGTTGGCTGGACGCCAATGGCAATGGCGATTTCCTCGTGGCCCTGCGCTCGGCGCTGATCACCCCGAGGCATTGCCATGCGTTTGCCGGCTGCGGGATTGTCGAGGGTTCGCTGCCGGCTAACGAGTACGAGGAGACTCAGATCAAGCTGGCAAGCATGCAGCAGGCGTTGTTGCTGGCCTGCATGGCTGATACTGAAGCGACGACCTGATCGGTTTTGGTCCCACGGCAAGCTCGCGGGGTTAGTGGCATTTGGTCATGGTTTTTAATGGGAGGTTTTATGGTGGCTGTGCGCAGGGCGCGTGTTGGAGATCGCCAAGACCACGGTGGATCGCTCCATCGAGTGCCTGAGCTGCACAAAAGCCACTGCCTAAAACGCGGCTAAAGCTGTGGGAGGGGGCTTGCTCCCGATGAGGGAGTGTCAGTAAGCACATTTGTGACTGACATATCGCCATCGGGAGCAAGCCCCCTCCCACATTGATCTCATTTTCCCCCAGGTTATTGCGCACAAGAACTAAATGTCCATAATAGACAAATTAGTTCTCCCGGAGACATCCATGTCCAATGCCCCCCTCATCATCGATCAAGCTCAAGCGCGGGCATTGCTCGCCCAGATCGACGTGCCGCTTATCCTGCGCAAGCTGTTCCGCGACCTGGCCGCCGGGCAGGCCGTGCAACCGCCGCAGCAGCTGGTGGGGTTTCCCCAAGGCGCCGGGGACTTTATCAACTACCTGGGCGTGCTGGCCGAAGACGGCGTATATGGGGTCAAGACCTCGCCCTATATCGTGCGTGAGCAAGGGCCTCTGGTGACGGCCTGGACGCTGTTGATGTCGATGCACAGCGGCCAGCCGTTACTGTTATGCGATGCCTCTGAACTGACGACTGCACGCACCGCCGCAACCACCGCATTGGCGGTGGACGCCCTGGCCCCGGCGACGGCGCAGCGCCTGGCGATCATCGGCAGCGGCAAGGTCGCCCAGGCGCACTTGCGCTATGTACAGAACCTGCGCGACTGGCAGCACATCCAGCTGTATTCGCCCAGCCTTGGCAGCGCCAGCGCCGAAACCCGCGCACAGTTGAGCAGCCTGGACCCGCGCCTGACCCTCGCCGCCAGCTGCGAGGCTGCCCTGGAAGACGCAGATGTGATTATGCTCTGCACCTCATCGGCAGGCCCGGTGATCAACCCGATGCACCTGCGCAAACCCGCGCTGATCACGTCCATCAGCACCAACGCTCCGCGTGCCCATGAAGTGCCCCCGGCAAGCCTCAACCACATGCAGGTGTATTGCGACTACCGCCAGACCACTCCAGGTTCGGCCGGCGAAATGCTGATCGCGAGCGAACAGCATGGTTGGGATAAACGCGCAGTGCTCGGCGACCTGCCCGAATTGCTCAGCGACATGGCGCAGCGCCCTGACTACCAGCGTCCGGTATTCTTCCGTTCCATCGGTCTGGGCCTGGAAGACATTGCATTGGCCAACGCGCTGTACCAACTGCAGCGCTGATCAGGAGATTTTTATGCACCAGGCAGACTACATCATCATCGGCGGCGGCATTGCCGGCGCGTCCACCGGTTTCTGGTTGTCACAGCACGGCAAAGTGCTGGTGCTGGAACGTGAAAACCATCCGGCCTATCACTCCACCGGGCGCTCGGCGGCGCTCTACACCGCGGCGTACGGCACCCCGCAAGTGCGGGCGTTGACCCTGGCCAGCCGCGCGTTTTTCGACCAGCCACCCGCTGGGTTCTGTGAGCACCCACTGCTGACACCCCGGGGCGAAATGACTGTCGACTTCAACGGTGACCCCGCGGAACTCGACAGCCAATACCTGAGCGCCAAGGCCACCGTGGAGCAGGTGGAACGCCTGAGTGCCGACGAGGCCTGTGCGCGGCTACCGATCCTGCGTCGTGAAAAAGTCCACGGTGCAATCTATGACCCTACCGCCTGCGACATCGACACCGACGCCCTGCACCAGGGTTATCTGCGCGGCATTCGCCGCAACCACGGCCAGGTGCGCACCGACAGCCATGTGCTGGGCTTGAGCCGCGACGCCGAAGGCCTGTGGCAGGTGCATACCCAGGATGCAGTCTTCACCGCACCGATCATCATCAACGCTGCCGGCGCCTGGGCTGACCATATCGGTGGGCTGGCGGGCGCAGCGTCCATCGGCTTGCAACCCAAGCGCCGCTCGGCGTTCATCTTCGCCGGCCCCGATGGCCTGGCCAGCCATGACTGGCCGATGCTGGTAGCCCTCGACGAAGCCTTCTACATGAAGCCGGATGCCGGTATGTTCCTCGGCTCGCCCGCTAACGCCGACCCGGTTCAGGCCCAGGACGTGCAGCCCGAAGAGCTGGATATCGCCATGGGTATCTACCAGATCGAGGAGGCCACCACACTGACCATCCGCCGCCCGACGCGCACATGGGCCGGGCTGCGCAGTTTCGTGGCCGACGGTGATTTGTTGTCCGGTTTTGATCCGCAGGTGCCGGGGCTGTACTGGGTGGCGGCACAGGGTGGCTATGGTATCCAGACCTCGCCAGCCATGGGCCAGGCGAGTGCCGCGTTGGTGCGCGGCGCGCCGCTGCCCGAGGCGCTGACGCGGTTCGGCCTGGACGCTGGTATGCTCTCCCCCGTCCGCCTGGAGCCCCATTGATGAACACCGCTGAACAAGACAAGGTCATGCAGAACTTTCGTGCGATCGCCGATGCGATCGCCACGCTGTTCTTTCCCCATGCGGAAGTGGTGCTGCATGATCTGCGCACGCAAACCGTCGACTACATCGCCAATAACCTGTCCAAGCGCAGCATCGGCGACGACTCGTCGCTGGAGGACATGCTGGAGGGTGACGTGAGCGAAGTGAATATCGGCCCGTACGAAAAGCTCAACTGGGACGGCCAGAAAATCCGCAGCCTGAGCAGCGTACTGCACGACCACAAAGGTCGCCGGCTGGCTGTGCTGTGCATCAACCTGAATATCTCAATGTTTGAAACCGCCAAGGCGGCGCTGGACCTGTTCCTGTCGCCGAGCAAGCTGATCGCACAGCCCGACGCGCTGTTTCGCGATGATTGGCAGGAACGCATCAACACGTTCCTTCACGCCTGGCTGCGCGAACGCCAGTTGAGCCTCAACCTGCTGACCCGCGACCACAAGCGCGAACTGGTGCTGGCGCTGCATGCCGAAGGTGCGTTCAAGGGCAAGAGCGCCTCCAACTATGTGGCCAATGTGCTGGGCATGGGGCGGGCGACGGTCTACAAGCATTTGAAGGAATTGAAGGGTTAACGCCCGCCACAACAGTTCGCTGCCGTGATCCTCAGTCGCCGTAGATATCGGACTTGAAGTAGTGCTGGGAAATCTTCTGGTACTCGCCACTGGCACGTATGCCGTCGATGGCGGCGTTCAACTCGCTGACCAACGCCGTATTGCCCTTGCGCACGGCAATCCCCGAGCCCTCGCCCACGTATTTCGGGTCCTTGAGTTCCGGGCCGACAAAGGCGTAGCCCTGGCCGCGTGGCATCGACAGGAAGTCGCTCAAGGGGATGGTGTCGGCAAAGATCGCATCCAGGCGCCCGGCTGCCAGGTCCATGTAGATTTCTTCGTTATTGCTGTAGCGCTTGACGTGGATGCCCTTGGGCTCGAACACCTCGGTGGCATAACGGTCGGTGGTGGTGGCGCGCTGTACGCCGACGTTCTTGCCCTTGAGGCTGGCGTATTGGTCATCCACCACCGCGCCGTCTTTCATCACCAGGCGTGAGGAGGTGAAGTAATACTTGTGGGTGAAATCCACCGACTTCTTGCGGTCTTCGTTGATGGTCATTGATGACAGGGCCATGTCGATTTTCTTGACCTTGAGGGACGGAATCAGACCGTCGAACTCACCTTCCACCCACACGCACTTGACCTTCATTTGCGCGCACAGGGCGTTGCCGATGTCGTAGTCGAAACCGACGATCTTGCCGTCTTGAGTCTTGGACGCGAACGGTGGGTAAGCGGCCTCGATGCCGATACGCAAGGTTTTCTCGGCGGCCAACAGATGGCTGGCGGCGAACAAGCTCAGGGCCAGGGCGGGGATGAGGTGGCGTTTCTTCATGATCGGGTTCTCGCGGGTTGTTGTTGGTTTGGCAAGAGTGAAGAAAAATGTGCAGCAACTGTTTTGTACTTATAATTCCATACTGGACTTTTATGTCATTTGCCGTCAACAGGCAAAAAAAAATGTGGGAGAGGCTTGAGCCCTCCCACATCAGGTTCTGCGGCGTAGCTTAAACTTTACCTGGAGACTGGCATCGCAAACTCCGCGCCTTGCTCAATGCTCTCCGACCAACGCTGCATGATCGACTTCTGCCTGGTGTAGAAACGTACGCCCTCAGTGCCGTAGGCATGCATGTCACCGAACAGGCTCTTCTTCCAGCCACCAAAACCATGCCAGGCCATCGGCACCGGGATCGGCACGTTGATGCCGACCATGCCCACCTCGATACGCCGGGCGAACTCGCGGGCAATGTTACCGTCGCGGGTGAAGCAACTGACGCCGTTGCCGAACTCGTGGTCGTTGACCAGTTTCACGGCCTCGGCGAAATCGTTGACGCGCACACAGGCCAGCACCGGGCCGAAGATCTCTTCGCGGTAGATGCTCATGTCCTGGGTCACGTGGTCGAACAGCGTGGCGCCGAGCCAGAAGCCGTTTTCCAGGCCCGGCTCGGTTGGCACGTAGTCACGGCCATCCAGCAGCAAGTGCGCGCCGGCTTGTACGCCCTGCTCGATATAGCCGCTGATGCGCTCCAGCGCCGCCCGGGACACGATCGGGCCCATCTCGGCTTTCAAATCGCGGCCATCGGTGATGCGCAGGGTCTTGGCGCGCTCGGTCAAGGCTGCAATGACTTTGTCCCCCACATCCCCCACCAGCACCGCCACCGAGATTGCCATGCAGCGCTCGCCGGCACTGCCATAGGCGGCGCCCATCAGGGCATCGACGGTACGCTCGATATCCGCATCGGGCATCACCACCATATGGTTTTTTGCACCGCCCAGGCCCTGTACGCGCTTGCCGTGGCGCGCGCCGGTCTCGTAGATGTACTGGGCGATAGGCGTGGAGCCGACAAAGCTCACGGCCTTGACGTCGGGGTGTTCGATCAGTGCGTCCACCGACTCCTTGTCGCCTTGCACCACGTTGAACACGCCTTTGGGCAAGCCGGCTTCACGCAGCAACTCGGCCATGAACAGCGCGGCGCTCGGGTCGGTCGGGCTGGGCTTGAGGATGAAGGTGTTACCCGCGGCGATGGCGATGGGGTACATCCACATCGGTACCATCACCGGGAAGTTGAATGGAGTAACACCGGCGACAACGCCCAAGGGTTGGCGCAGGGTCCAGTTGTCCATGCCACGGGAGACTTGGTCGGAATGCTCGCCCTTGAGCAGGTTGGGAATGCCGCAGGCGAATTCGAGGATGTCGATGCCACGGTCGACTTCGCCCTGGGCATCGGTGAACACCTTGCCGTGCTCGGCGACGATGATGCGCGCCAGGTCGTCCTTGCGCTCACGCAGCAGGTGCAAGTATTCGAACAACACACGGGCGCGGCGGATCGGCGGCGTGTCGGCCCAACCGGAAAATGCGGCCTGGGCAGCGGCGACGGCTTCGGCGACGGTCTGGCGGCTGGCCAGTGCGACGCGCCCGGTCACTTCACCGGTGGCCGGGTTGTAGACGTCCTGATAACGATCATCGCGGCTCACGCGCTGGTCGTTGATGTAGTGCTCAATGGTTGTGGTCATGGCAATGGATCCCAGGTGGGTAGCGTTGGAGCACACGATAGGCTTTAGATTTGTTCCAAACCAGAGCAGAATCCAGAACTTATTGTCCTTGCAGGCGAACAATACGATCATGGAAAAAGCTGAGATCGAGGGGCTGTGGACCCACATTCACTGGCTGTCGGTGCTGGAGGAACAAGGCACCTACACCGCCGCCGCCGCGCGCCTGGGCGTAAGCAAGTCCGCGGTCAGTCAGCGCATCTCCGACCTGGAAAAGGCCACCGGCACGCGCCTGGTCACCCGCACCACCCGCAGCGTGCGGCTGACCGAGGCTGGGCTGTCATTGACCCGCGAGGTACGCAGCGCCTACGCGCAGATCGCCCGCAGCTTTTCCTCGGTGCGCGACTCCGTCGGCGAAATTCGCGGGCGGGTGCGCCTGACCGCGCCGGTAGCGTTCGCCCGGCAGCAACTGGTGCCACACCTTTCAGGCTTCTTGCAGCAGTACCCGCAGGTACGCATTCAACTGGACGTGTCAGACGCCCTGAGTTCACTGGCGGCCGAGGGTTACGACCTGGCGGTACGTCACGGTTTCCAGGTGCCGGAAACCCATGTGGCGTGGAAGCTGTGCGACACCACGTCGGTACTGGTCGCCACCCGGGACTACCTGCAACGCCACGGCGAACCCCGAACACCGGCAGACCTCGGCGCGCATAACTGCCTCTACTACCCACGAGGCAGCGACCAACCTGCCTGGACCTTCGAACGCGGCAGCAAAAACACCCAGCGCGTCACCGTGCCCATCGCCGGCAGTTTTTCCACCAACAACAGCGAGGCGCTGCGCGATGCGGCGCTCAACCATCTGGGCATTGCCCTGCTCCCGGACTTCAGCGCCCATGCCGCCCTGGCCAGCGGCAAGTTGGTGCAGGTGTTGAAAGGTTGGACGCTCAAGGGGGCGTTTGCCGATGAGATCTATTTGATTCGGCCGTACTCGCCCCACGTGCCCAAGTCAGTGACGGCGTTGGTGGGGTATTTGAAGGAGAGGCTGGCGGGAGGGTTTCGGGTTGTTTGATCAAGGTGGGGTTGGCTGGCATCAATGAACAAGGTGGCTTGCTATAGCTCAATCCTCGCGAATACTTGCCTGATCCTCCGACTTATCGACTACCGGGATAGATACCTCTTGTACCGTCGTCTAGAGTCCAATAATGCGCGCGTAGTCGAGATGAAAACCCTTCTCAACCCCGCCGCCACATCAAGTCGCCTATGAGCGGCAACAGGGCAGGCCACCCCGCACTTCCCTGATAAAAACAGCACCACCAACCGTTGATCAGCAGGTGAGCCATGGAATTACGTATTAACCAAAAGGCCTATCAAGTCGATGCAGAAGCCGACACACCGTTGTTGTGGGTGATCCGCGACAACCTGGGGCTGACTGGCACCAAGTACGGCTGCGGCCTGGCCCAATGCGGCGCCTGCTCGGTGCTGGTAGACGGCAATGTGGTGCGCTCATGCGTCACCCCAGTGGCGGGCGTGGTCGGCCGCGAAATCACCACCATCGAGGCCATCGAAGCCGATGAGGTCGGCAAACGGGTGGTGGCCACCTGGGTCGAACGCCAGGTGGCGCAATGCGGTTATTGCCAGTCCGGGCAGGTGATGGCGGCCACTGCGCTGCTCAAGCACACTCCGGCGCCCACCCATGCGCAGATTGAAGCGGCGATGATCAACCTGTGCCGCTGCGGTACCTACAACGCTATCCAGAGCGCCATGCAAGACCTGGCCAAGCAGGAGAGCGTCTGATGAACACACCTATCCAGTTGCCTCAAGCCCTGCTCGACCTGTCTTCGGGCGAGCCGATCAACCTGTCCCGCCGCCGCTTCCTGGCCAGCACCGCCGTGGGCGCGCTGGTGATTGGTTTCGGCCTGCCACTGGGCTCGGCCCGCGTGCAAGCCGCCACCGCTGGCGCCGCCGAACGCGGCACTCAGGTGCCGGCGTTCCTGGAAATTCGCCCGGACGGCAGCGTGCGCTTGCTCAGCCCGTTCATGGAAGGCGGGCAAGGTACCCACACGGCCATGGCGCAGATCGTTGGCGAAGAATTGGATGCCGACCCGTCCACCTTCATCGTCGAAAGCGCGCCACCGGGCGAAGCCTATGTGGTGATGGAAAACGGTATGCGCATCACCGGCGGCAGTATGTCGGTGCGCATGAGCTACCCGACCATGCGTCGCTTGGGCGCCCTGGCGCGGGCCATGCTGCTGCAAGCCGCGGCGCAACAATGGGGTGTGCCGGTGGCGCAATTGACCACACAACCTGGCCGTGTGCTGCATACCGCGTCGGGCCGCTCCCTGGGTTACGGTGAGTTGGCCGGTCGCGCCCTGGACATGCCGGTGCCCGACCCGGCCACCATTACCCTGCGCGACCCGAGCCAGTTCCGCTGGATCGGCAAGCCGGTGAAGCGCCTTGATGCCTACGACAAATCCACCGGCAAGGCGCAGTACAGCATCGACCTCAAGGTCGACGGCATGCTCCACGCCGCGGTCCAGCATGCGCCGCGCCTGGGCATGAGCGTGGGCAGCCTGCGTAACCAGGCCCAGGTCGAGGCCATGACCGGCGTACATTCCGTGCACCTGCTGCCCGGCGCCGTGGCGGTGGTGGCCGAGCGCTGGTGGCACGCCAAGCGTGCGGTGGAGGCCATCCAGGTTGACTGGCAGGAAGCCCCTGCCGACTCGACAGTGCGGGTGATGCCGGCAGACTTTTCCAGCGACAAGCACCGCGACTTTCTCGCCGCCCAACAAGGCCCGGCCCGCGATGACGAAAACGAAGGCGATGTAGCCGGCGCGCTGGCCGGCGCCAAGACCCAGGTAGAAGCCACCTACCACAATCAATACCTCAACCACGCCCAGTTGGAGCCGCCTTCGGCCCTGGCGCGCTACAACCCGGACGGCACGCTGGAGGTGTGGCTGCCTAACCAGGCGCCGGATATGTTCCGTGACGACATAGCCAAGCGCACCGGTCTGGCCGCTGAGAAAATCACCCTGCACTCGCCGTTGCTGGGCGGTTTTTTTGGCCGGCATTTCCTCTATGAGTCGGCCAACCCTTACCCCCAGGCCATTGAACTGGCCAAGGCCGTGGGTCGCCCGATCAAACTGATCTGGAGCCGCGAAGAAGAGTTCCTGCGCGATGTGCTGCGCCCGGTAGCCGTGGTCAAGTTCCGCGCCGGCCTCGACGCCAAGGGCTTGCCGGTGGCCATCGAGGCGATCAGCGCCACCGAAGGCCCGACCGAAGCCCTCGCCGGCAAACAGGGTGAAAAAGTCGACCCCACTGCCGTTGAAGGGCTGTCAGGCAAGGCTTATGCAATCCCCAACAAGCGCATCGCGCAGATCTACGTCAAGGGGCCGGTCATGCTGGGCTACTGGCGTTCGGTGGGCAATTCGCTCAACGATTTCTTCTACGAAGCGTTCCTCGATGAACTGGCGGACAAGGGCGGCCACGATCCCTTTGAGCTGCGCCTGCACCTGCTACGTGATAACCAGCGCCTGACCACCCTGCTGCAAGCCGTGGGTGAGCTGTCCGGTGGCTGGAAACGTGGCCCGTTCACCGCCGAAGACGGCAGCCGACGTGCCCGTGGCGTGGCCATGGCGTCGCCGTTTGGCTCTCACGCGGCGGTGATCGCCGAAGTGTCGATTGAAAACGGCCAGGTCAAGGTGCATGACATCTGGCAGGCCATCGACCCAGGCAGCATCGTCAACCCGGCGATCATCGAAGCCCAGGTCAACGGCGCCGTGGCCCTGGGGCTGTCGCAAACGCTGATGGAGGAAGCGGTGTACGTGGACGGCAAGCCACGGGCACGCAACTACGACCTTTACCCGGTGCTGCCGCCTGCACGGATGGCACGGGTGCATGTGCGGATTGTCGAGAGTGGCGAAAAGATGGGCGGTATCGGCGAACCGCCGCTGCCCGCAGTGGCGCCGGCCGTGGCCAATGCGGTGGCGCAGTTGACCGGCCAGCGTATCCGCAGCCTGCCATTGAGCCGCTACACCTTCAGCTAACCGACAAGGAACGCCCATGAACAACCGCCGATTCGCAAGAACCGCAGGGTGGCTGGTGCTGCCCTGCGTGGTCGCCGCAGGCCTGCTGGCCTGGTACGTCACGCGCCAGCCCGCCTCGCCTTTTGAACAGCAACAGGCCACGAGTTTCGACCCTGCATTGGTCAGTCGCGGCGAATACGTCGCGCGCGTGAGTGACTGCGTGGCCTGCCACAGCCTGGCTGGCAAGCAGCCCTTCGCCGGTGGCCTGGAAATGGCCACCCCACTGGGGGCGATCCACGCCACCAATATCACCCCCGACCGCGAGCATGGCATTGGCACCTATAGCCTGGCCGACTTCGACCGCGCCGTACGCCATGGTGTAGCGCCGGGCGGGCGGCGGCTGTATCCGGCCATGCCCTACCCGTCTTATGTAAAGCTCAGCGACGACGACGTGAAGGCGCTGTACGCGTTTTTCATGAAAGGCGTCCAACCGGCCAACCCGCCCAACATCCCCAGCGATATTCCCTGGCCGCTCAATATGCGGTGGCCCATCGCCCTGTGGAACGGTGTCTTCGCGCCCACCGCGACCTATGCAGCCAAGCCCGGCCAGGATGCGCTGTGGAACCGTGGCGCCTATATCGTCCAGGGCCCCGGCCATTGCGGCAGTTGCCATACGCCGCGCGGCCTGGCCTTCAACGAGAAAGCCTTGGATGAGTCCGGCGCGCCCTTCCTTGCCGGCGCCCTGCTCGATGGCTGGTACGCGCCGAGCCTGCGCCAGGACCACAACACCGGCCTGGGCCGCTGGAGTGAGGCGCAGATCGTGCAGTTCCTCAAGACTGGGCGCAATGCCCATGCAGTGGTTTACGGTTCGATGACCGAAGCGTTCAACAACTCCACGCAGTTCATGGCTGACGACGACCTGGCCGCTATCGCCCGTTATCTCAAGTCACTGCCCGGCGACCCGCAGCGTGATGGCAGCCCCTGGCAGTATCAGGCGGTGGCGGCGAGCCAGGATGTTCCCGGCGCCCTCACTTATGCGACCCGCTGCGCCTCCTGCCACGGCCTCGACGGCAAAGGCCAACCCGAATGGATGCCGCCCCTGGCCGGTGCCACGTCGGCGTTGGCCAAGGAAAACGCCTCCGCGATCAACATCACTCTCAATGGCTCCCAACGGGTGGTGACTGCCGGCCTGCCCGATGCATACCGTATGCCGGCGTTCCGCGAGCAGTTGTCCGACGACGAAATTGCCCAGGTCCTGACCTACGTGCGCAGCACCTGGGGCAACCAGGGCGGCGCGGTCGACGCCAAGGCGGTCGGCAAACTGCGAGGGCACACCGACCCGGCCAGCAGCAGCCCGATCATCCTGCATATGCGCTGAGACGCCCCTCATAACGGCGCTTACCGCTCGCTCCCATACTCTGCATGGGGGCGGGCATTCACGCCCATCGCCTTGTCCAACAATTTTTGGAATTTTCTTTGACGTCAATTATCTGTACTTCATGAGCATAGGGAGGCCTCATGAACACCAACGATCTCTTTACAATCGAATACCAACTTCACGGTAAGCCCAAGTCCTTCATCCTGCGCGCGCCACTGATGAATAACGCCGAGGCCTGGCATTGGGCAAGTTGTGATGCCGGCGTGGCGGTTATCCCCAGGTTCGGTCAACACACACTCAAGCGTGTGTCCAAACCGATGGCGGAAAAGTACGGCATTACCGATGTGCGCTGGTGCCGCGCGGCACAGATCCAGTGGGCGGAGGGCCTCACATCATGAACAGTCGCGTGCTTGATCCCACCCCAACACGGACGTGGGACGACGAAATAGCGTACAACACCCAGATGTTCTTCGAAGCTGATCGCCTGGAGGCCCAGGCTTATCAAATCATCGAGTCCTACAGCGGCGATGCGGCTACCTGGGCGCTCTTCACCGAGGCGAAGAAAACCGCAGATACGCACCGTACTGCGGCTTATCGAGAATGGATGCGCATCCAGCGTGCGATGGGAAAATAACCCGCCTCAGGCGCCTGTTGATTTACAGCCGATCCGGCTCGGCAACTGCCCCGGTCTGGACTTCAGCGTGGCCTGCACCGCCTGCGGCAGGGTGCTCCAGAACGTCAGCCCAGAGCGCTCTTCGATGTGATCGATGGTGACTTGGTAATTGCAGAAGTCTGCGCCCTTGGGCGTTTCCTGGTTCATCACAAAGGAGGCATACAGGCCCGTTTCAGGTGAACTGCCCACAACGATGATTTTCCAGTAGCCACTGGGAATGGTGTGCACCTTGTTCGTCCCCGGCAACGTGCCGACAAAATGCTCGTACAGCGGCCCGGTGACGACATATACCTGCTCGACGCCGGGTGCTTTGCTGAGGTTGCGTTCCTGGTCTTCCAGGCGCGCCCACGGCCCCTGGTTGAGATCGGCCTTCTGCGGGGTGATGTTCGACAGGTAATTAAGGGTTTGCCAGTCGGCAACTCCAGCCATCGACGCCAGATTGGCCTGATGCCCGCGGTCGACCTTGAGCGCAACGTTGGCGCCGTTGTAATCCACCGGGTCGAGCGTCTCTGCGGCGGGGATATCCGGGTCGGTCCGCCAGTCACGCGAGCGCCCGCTGGCCGGGGTGCCCTTGGTGATTTTGTACGACACCCAGTTGGCAAACTTGGTCGAGCCATTGTTGTTCAGCGTGTATGCCTGGCGGTTCAACGTCAGCGGGCTGCCACCGGTGGGGCAGCCGACTGCACAGTTATCGAACGGTAGTGCCTGTTGTGGCTCAGTGGTGACCGCGGATTGGCGTGTGGGTGTAGTACAGGCGGCGATGAGTGGGATCAACAAAAACGCCAGGTACTTGCACTGCTTGCTTCCTTGCATGGTGTTACTCCTTTGGGTGAATCATTGACAACGATAATTGGCCTCGACGGATGCGGTTTCTTCGCACGCCGATCAAGCGCAGCGTTTCCTGCCACATATCCAATCCAGGTATGGCTTGTGTTGCGAGTCTTGCGGTGAGAAGACCAGCGGCGCCTTGATCTCCAACTCGCCCGAACTGTCAGTCAGTGGCGCCGAGTCACCCAGGGTGATCCGCGCCGCTGCCTTCATGATCCACTGATCCACATTGGCATCGCCCGAGCCCTTGATCATCGTCACCTGAGGTATGCCACTGTCTGACTTGAAGCGGTAGGACAACGTCACGTTCTTGACGGCCCCCGTGGCATTCACGGCCTCGAACACTTCCCCCACCGCCAGACGCCGTGTCTGCAACCTGATGAAAGCTGTCAGCCAAAGCTGTCGATAACGCTTGGCCTGGGCGTCATTGAGCGGCTGCCCTGCCTTTCGCAAACGGTTCATCGCTTCCCAGGCATCATCGCGGCAGTATTCGACCGCGTCCAAATACACGGCTAGCGCGCCAGGCAAATCCTGCGGGCCACCTTTGCCCTCTTCCATAAAACGCCCCAGCTGCAACGCGGCGCCCTTTCCCGAGCGACGATAGAACTCACGCGCCTTGACGTAGTCCACCGGCTCACCTTCGCCGCGTTCAGCCATCTGCCCCAAGAGCACATTCATAGACGGATCTAGCTTGGCGGCCTCGACGAACAGCGCGTGGGCTTCGCTGAAGTCTTGAACGACGCCATATCCCCCTTCCTGATACAGCTTGCCCAACACCGCCTTGCACGTGGCATTGCCATAACCGGCGTAGCGCTCGATGTAACGCAGGTTGTCTGGGTCGAACGGCTTCTGGGGGGCGATCCACAGGCAGCGAAAGCCGACGAGCGAGGTGTCATAGTCGGCGGGGCGGAACAGGCTCTGGCAGCCCGTAATGGCGGTGAAAAGCAATAGGAGGGTGAGGGTTTTGAACATAGCGTCCATGCATCCGTTTGAAAAGAAAACAAGGCATTATGCCATCAACTTGCAAGTCGAAGCGGGCCTTTACACCAATGAAAGCGGTTCGCCAGCAATGTCTGATACCGACGCCTGCACGCCTCTATCGTCGCCCCCTACGCCCAGGCAATCACCAGCGCAGCCAGATAGAGGCCCACACCAAACACCCCATGGTTGATCAGACTGCGCAAGCAATTCTTGCCCGGCGTCGGCGTTTTGGAGGAGGCAAACCCCGCTCCCATGGCCGGCTGTATCACCAACAGCGGGACGGCTACGGTCACTACACCCAACACCAATGCCGGCACAAAGGTGGGTGCCTGCAGCCACGCAACCCCTTCAACCCACACCAGCACCAGCGCGAAAACCACACCGGTGACGTAGTGGGCGATCCAGCCCAGGGCCACCTCACCGCGAACGGGTAATGCGTGCCCGATGCTGGAATGCGTGAACCTGCCTTGGCACGCATGACCGACCCAACGTCCCACAAACGCGAAATTCAGGGTTGGAACGCCAAGGGCCTTCATCAGCACCATCCACATATCCATCACAAGGGTGGCCCCTGCTCCCAACAACACAACCTGTGCAACCACTTCCAGCGCTGCCATATCGACCTCTTATTCATGGACCCATTGAACCTGCACAGGCATCATAGAAGTTGAAGTCAACTTCAAGTCAATGGTCTGCCAATGGATATCACCGAGGTCGTCAAACGCACGGGCGTGCCTGCCCACACGTTGCGTTTCTATGAGAAGAAAGGCTTGATCACATCGATCAGCCCACCGGGTGCTCGTCGCCAGTTTGCAGCGGCGGTGGTTGAGCAGTTGGCGGTGATCGCACTCGGCCAGGCAGGTGGCCTGTCGCTGGATGAGATACAGGCCATGCTGTCGCCCAATGGCCAGGCCGAGGTGGATAGAACCGTGCTGCGGGCCAAGGCCGACGAGATTGATGCGACGATCAAACAGTTGAAGGCTATGAGTCGCGGTTTACGTCACGCCGCCGCCTGCCCTGCGCCCAACCACGCGCAATGCCCGAACTTTCGAAGGCTGCTCAAAATCGCCGCCGCGGGGGCCTTCAAGCGCGGTACTGTCCGCCACCCAGGAACCTTTTCTTGAATTCACAATCTGTGGTTCACCCTTTCGACCCGATGTGAGAACCATTCCCATGATCCTGATTAAAGCCGCCCTATGCCTTACGCTGCTCAGCGTCGGCTTCATCGCTGGCTATGCGGCCAAACCCACAGAACATCTACAAGTCTCAGCCGGCCAACTCATGGAATGCGGCGAACTCACGATGCCAACACTTGGGATGTGAACGGCGACCCGGCAAGCACATCGGTACAGGCCGTTTTCAGCCGTCCGAAGCAACTCCCGAGGGCTGCAGGGAAAAGCCATTGCGCCCGGCAGCCTTCGCACGGTAAAGCGCCGCATCGGCCGCCTCGATCAAACCCAGCGCCGGCTCCAGCCGTGAGCCCCTGCCCGCCGCAATACCGATACTTACACTCACGTAACCGAGCGGGCTGCTGGGATGCCGAATGTTTTCGTGCTGCAGACGCTCGAGGATCCGCCGCGCGACCACCACCGCGCCTTCATTGTCAGTGGCAGGCAGGATGATCGCCATTTCCTCTCCGCCATAACGCGCCACCAGGTCTGACGGCCGCCGCACACTCGTCTCCAACAGTATGCTGACCGCTTGCAGGCAAGCATCTCCAGCGACGTGACCACAGGCATCGTTGAACCGTTTGAAATGGTCGATATCGATCATGAGCAACGCCAGCGACGTACCCTCGCGCTGCGCCCGTCGCGCTTCAAGGGCCAGGGTTTCGTCGAAGCAGCGGCGGTTTGCCAGGCCGGTCAGCGCATCTTTCTTCGCCAATTGCGCCAATTGCCGATTGGAGTCGAGCAACTGTTGCTGGGCGACGCGCAACGCCTCTTCCGCCGCAGTACGTCGGCGGATATCCAGAATCAGGAACCCGCCGATCAACCCGGTCAACCCCAGCAGCCCCGCCACCACGACCGCTGACAGCGCCGCCTCGATACGCCACGCCGCGAGGGCTTCGTGCTTGCCCAACGCGACGGTGGTGATCAGTGGCAGGGTCTCGCTTTTGCGGAAGGCATAGAGCCGCTCCACACCGTCCAGGCTTGAGGTGTACGCGGCGGTGCCGACCGTTTGGTCGACGAGATACTGGGTATAGATAGGCGACTTGGAAAAGTTGCGGCCCATGTCCTGTTCACGGAAGGGATAACGCACCAGCAACGTGCCGTCGGCGTAGGACAAGCCGATCGCCCCTTCCTGGCCTACATCGAGCTTGCCGAACACCCGCAGAAAGTTTTCCACCCCCAGCGTGACGGCGACGACCCCGGCGAACTTACCTTGTGCGTCATTGAAACGGCGGCTGACGGTGACCACCCATTCCTGATTGGCACGGCTGCGAATCGGCGGGCCGATGAAAGGTTCACGGCTCGGATCATCGCGATGATGAATGAAATAGGCGCGATCGCTGCTGTTGGCACCCTGCGGAATCGGTCGATTGGACGACATCAACCAGCGGCCATGATGGTCATAAACGGTGATGCCACTGAGTTGCGGCATCAGCGGCTGCTGTCGACCGATCAACGCACTGATGCGCTGGATTTGCGCCGGGCCACTGCCTTCGGTTTCCAGGCGCTCGACCAACCCGAGCAACAACAGCGAACTTTGCCGGACGATACCTTCGGTATAGGTCGTGAGTGCCTGAGTCAGGTTCAAACCATGAATGTTCACCTCTGCCAGCGCTCGGTCACGGGAAGACAGGACTTTCCAGATGGTCAGCGAGGTCAGGGAACAGCCAATCACCAACAGCAACAGCATCACAAGGCGGATATCACGCTTCACGTCAGTCCCTTAAGGCAGTCCGGTTTCCGATCCAGCCATCGTGCAAGCGCCAGCACTCACCGCGGGCACATGTTCCGGGGCGCAAGCATACAAGCAGTCTGCCGAGGTTGCATCAGCCTGGCAGGCCGAAAAACACGGAGAACCTCTTGGGCAGGCGTGTTCAACGCTCCTTGATGTGGTCCCAAAGCTGGGCAACCTGCTCGGCAGTGGCGGCTTTTACCCGGGCCAGATCGACCGGGTAGTCAACACCTGGGTTTTCGACAAACCGCGTCGCCGTAAACTGGCCGTTGCTGGCGCGCAGTACATAACCGCTGTCCCGGCATTGCTGCGACGCCAGAAAGACAACCCCAGGCGTCACCCATTCGGGCTTGAGGTTTTCCGGTTCGCCGGTCACGCCCCACATGCGCGTCTTGGCCACCGGCGATACGGCATTGACCAGGATGCCCACCGGGCCGCCCTCCATGCTCAATGCATTCATGATGCCCAGTTGCGCCATCTTGCCAGCGGCATACGCTACCAGGCCCGATTGTGCATAGTGCGCGTACATCGCACGGTCAGAGGTCGTCAGCACCACCCGGGCGGCAGTAGAGTGCTTGAGGTACTTCCAGGCATGTTTGCATAACCACACGGGCGCATAGATGTTGATATCCACCGCGCGGTTGATGAAGGTTGCATCGGCCTCTTCAATGGGCTGGTAGCCGACCCAACCGGCGTTGTGAATCAAGATATCGAGTTGGCCAAACGTCTGGATGGCCTTCGCTACCAATTGTTGGCAACCCTGTTCGGTGGACAGGTCACCGTGATGCCCGACCACGTTGTACCCCTTGCTGCTGAGGGTGTGTGCAGCGTCCATGGCAATGGAGCTATCGCCTCCAGCACCCAGGTTATCCGCGCCGATATCACTGATCACCACATTGGCGCCCAGCCTGGCCAACGCTTGTGCGTAACTGAAACCCAAGCC
This sequence comes from Pseudomonas sp. MF6755, assembly GCF_016405635.1. Lineage (NCBI taxonomy): Bacteria > Pseudomonadati > Pseudomonadota > Gammaproteobacteria > Pseudomonadales > Pseudomonadaceae > Pseudomonas > Pseudomonas sp. MF6755. The sequence goes on along the minus strand of NZ_JAEKDA010000009.1, from coordinate 181,397 downwards.
TCGGCCAGCTCCGGTTATAACGGCGGTTTTTCCTGTAAAGTTCATTGGCTGTTTCCTCTTGAGTGCCCTCCCACCTTAACGAGGTGCCTTTACGTTGTTTAATACTAACGGCGGCGCACATTGATACCTGGTGCCTATCAATGCGCCTCACCAGCACACTGATCAATTCAAATGAAGGAACAGAAGAAATGATCGAAACCCGCCTGCTGCGCCAGTTCATCGCCGTGGCTGAAGAGTTGCACTTTCACAAGGCGGCCCTTCGCTTGCACATGGCCCAGCCGCCACTGAGCCAAGCTATCCATCGCCTGGAAGACAAGCTGGGATTCAGCCTGTTTACCCGCAACAAACGCGCAGTCACGCTGACCCCGGCCGGCGCTGCATTTCAGCATGCAGCCTATCGCACCCTCAGCGAGCTGGAGCTGGGCATCGAACACGCACGCCAGGTATCCGAAGGTATCGCCGGCACACTGACGGTGACCGCGGTGTCGATCGCCTATTACGAATCGCTGCTCAGTAGCCTGCGCCAGTTTCGCGAGACCTTTCCCAAGGTCCAATTGAACATCAAGGAAATGCCTTCCTCCAGCCAGGCCAAGGCCCTTGTGGCGGGGGAAACGGATATTGCCCTCATGCGCAAGTTGCCGGTGGCGGCGCAGAACGTCGAGACACGCCTGCTGCTGGATGAGGAGATCGTCCTGGCGCTGCCTGCCCATCACCCCAGGGCCAAGGATGGCCCGCTCGACTTGAGGGACTTCGCCGGGGAGGACTTCGTATTCACCCCTCACGCCCTGGGCACCGGTTACCACAGCCAGTTGATCGCCTTGTGTGAAGCCGCCGGTTTTTACCCAAAAGTGGTGCAGGAGGCCGCGCAGCTCCACACCCTGGTCGGCTTGGTAGGCTGTGGCTTCGGTGTCGCCCTGGTACCCGAGTCGATTGCCCATTCAGGCATGCGCGACAAGGTTGTGTTTCGCCGGATCGCCAGGGTGACCGATGCGCCCAACCCGGCCATCGGCCTGTATCTGAACTGGAACCGCCACAACGAATCACCGCTGATAGCCAGCTTCATCGCCTTGCTCGATGCCAACGTCTCCCCGCGCTTTTGCGCTGGCGGGTAGCGCTTACACATGAAAGCGCGCTGGCCGAAAGTGACTCAGCAACGGCATGGCAACTTGCTCAAATGATCACCGGGATCGCGACCTTGATCACGGCAATCCTGCGCAGCACTTCCCGAGTGTAAAGCCCTGGTGGCGTCGTCGATTACCACCGTGCAGTTGTTCGCCACCGCTCGGCGCTGCACTGGCAGGAATGGTGGCAAATCTTGCCGGGCTTACGGAGCCCGGTGGTATCCCTGGCATGGCAAACGCAGCTGGCTGGCTGTTTGGCGTGTTCGCCTTCGCACCGGTACTTGCCGTTTTGACCACGCTGCGAGTGATCCGCACGCGTCACCAAAACCAATAAGGCAGAAACTTGCTGATTGGCGCAGTGGTCGTGGGCTGGTCGCGCAGGACGCCTGGCCCAGGGTTAGCCAGCCAGTTGCGCAGAGCCCGCTATGGCACAATGCCTCGCTCATAACTCAATCGTTGAGACCTCATGATTCGTGACTTACAAAACGCAGACCTGGACGCTGTACTGGACATTTGGTTGCGAGCATCAATCCAGGCCCATCACTTCATAGCCCCCACATTCTGGCATGAGCAACTGGACGCCATGCGCGAGGTATACCTGCCCAGCGCCATGACACGAGTGTTCGAGGCAGACGCGATACCCGTCGGTTTCTGCTCCGTCCACGCAGATACCATTGCGGCACTGTTCGTATCACCTGAGCATCAAGGGCGCGGCATCGGCACGCAGTTGCTCGCGGACGCGAAGGCGGGCAAGACAGCTCTACAGTTGAGCGTGTATTGCGCGAATACGCCCAGCATTCGTTTCTATGAGCAGCAAGGCTTTGTGGTACTCAATGAACAACGGGATGAACACACCGGTCACATGGAGAAGGTCATGCGCTGGGTTGCTCGAGCTATAGCGGAACGTCGCGCTCGTAGGAAGTGAAGGCATTATAAGACGGGAACAAACGACCCAACGTACCGCTCAGTATAGTGTTGGCGCCTGGCGTTTATCGGCCGGCGTAGAATGGAGAGCTACTGTGTCCACTTCCGGGTTGACCTCGCGTGTCTTCTGCACGCCACGCCATACGACGCATTATGTAGAGATGGGACCTGCCGAGGGGCCATTGATGATGTTCCTGCACGGCTGGCCGCAGCTGAGCCTGATCTGGCGCGCACAGCTAGAAGCGTTTGCTGCCGAAGGCTGGCATTGCGTCGCACCCGACATGCGCGGCTATGGTGGCTCTTCTGCACCAGCCCTCACCGATGCGTACACCCTTGAAAACATCGTGGCCGACATGGCAGAACTTCATGACCATCTCGGTGCAATGCCCGCCATCTGGGTGGGCCATGATTGGGGCAGCGTGGTGGCGGGTGAATTGGTCGCTCATGAACCTCAGCGCAGCCGCGGCGTCGTGTTGATTTCGGTCCCGTACTTCCCCTCCACGAACGCACTGCCCACGCTCGTCCCGCTGGTTGACCGAACGATCTATCCGGTGGATCAGTATCCAGACGGTCAATGGGACTATTACCGCTACTACAACACGCACTTTGCGTCCGCCGTCGCTGATCTGGATGCGGATAAAGCCGCTTCGCTGGCGTCGATCTATCGACGAGGCGACCCGGCGAGCATCGGCAAGGTTGCATCAAATGCTCAAGTGACCCGCAAAGGGGGGCGGTTCGGCCAAGCGCACCGTGCCCCACCTACCCAACCCGACCTCGCGCTCTGGCCGCAAGCGGACTTTGCGGCACTGGTGCGCAGTTTCGAGGCCCATGGTTTCCGCGCCCCCTGCGCGTGGTATCTCAACGACGATGCCAACATCGAGTATGCCCACCGAGCGCCCAGTGGCGGCCGCATATCATTGCCCGTATTGTTTGTGAACGGCGATTACGACCCGATGAATACTATCAAGGGCAACCCGTTGGGCGACCCCATGCGTGAAGCCTGCACAGACCTCACCGTGACGAGCCTGTCCGGCGGGCATTGGCTGCCGGTGGAATGCAAGACAGAGCTCGTTGAAGCCATCAGCACCTGGCTGAAGAATAGAAAGTGGGAATCACGACCCTCGTCGTATCAACTATGACGATGCGTTTGTCCAAAGCAAAGCCATCGGCCTGACCATACCTGTACCACCCGATACCATGGCGCGGCCCTGAACAGATCAGAAGGCGCACGCTGTATTCAAGACGAGGCACGCTGGTGCTGAATCAGCTTGCGCCCTTCCTCCCACAATCCCGTCATGCGCCACTGCTGCTCCAGCACACCTTCGCCGAACGGCTGCACGCCACCCAGGTTTTCCCCCAAGGCCTGGAAGTAGGCCCCCTCTTCAAACAGCAGGATCCACCGCGCCGATTGCAACAGGCGCGGCCCAAAGAACGTCGCGCCGCCATTGGCTTCCAGCACCGCAGGCACATGAGGGTCGGCGGCGAGCGCATCGAGAATGAACCCCGACTCCGGTTGACGCCGGTCGATATACACCGGTAGTTCGCGAGCGAGCGTCACGCGCTGCGCCGCTGCATAGTTGAGCGGGAACACCCTGTGCGCGGCGGCCCAGCCACCCAGGTACGGCGTGTGCACATGGATCACCACATTGACCTGGGGTGCTTCGCGAAACACCGCTGCGTAGCGCCGGCCACCGCCACCCTGGCGGCTTTCACTCAGTGGCGTGCCCACGGGCAGGAACTCATCCAGATGCACCACGCCGTCATAACTGGCGACCACGGCGCGGATACCCTGGTCATCATCCCAGGGCCCAGGGGTGGCCACGACAATCAGCAGATCAGTGCCAGGCACACGAACATGGGCCTGGAAGGTATTGGTCGCGGTCAGCGTGCGGGTCTCTTTCAAGACCCTGAAGATCTTCGCGGTGTCGCGCTTGGTCTGTTCGACTTGTTGCAGTACGGCTTCACTCAACGAGGCAATCTGGCTCAATTTATTCAACTCCATGCTCAGAAATAGTCACCTGCAAAGCCAGAGCACGAGTTGTGCCACCGCCGTCAGGCCAGGCTCTGCGGCCTGTGGCGGGCGGTGACTGTTGAATCTCCAGCAGCCCCTGCTGACCGACTGCTGCCACAGCAGCACCTCGCCCGGCAAGCATCAGGATCGGGCGCGTGATTACGCCAATGCCCGGGCATGGCATGAGCGTTGCTATCAGGCTTTAACAGCCACGCTATTTCCATTTCGTTTCGGAGTCTGCATGAGCACGGAGTTTTTCTGGCGGCTGCCCTTGGGCACCGACGGCCAGCAATTGAGTACAGACCTGCACAATCGCGGCAGCTTCAATTTAAGCCCAGGGCATATCGCGCCCGGCCATCGACCCAACGGTCAGCCTGACGGTTTTACCTACATCGATTACATCGCCCAAGTGGCCAAAGCCGCCGAGTTGGCCGGCTTTGAAGGCGCACTGTTGCCCACCGGCCCCGAGCCGTGGATCGTCGCCGCGGCCCTGGCCCGGGAGACCCGACGCATCCGCTTTCTGGTTGCCTTCCAGGCCACCTGGACGCTTCCCGCCTATGCCGCGCAACAGGCTGCCATCCTTCAGCACTTGAGCCACGGCCGCCTGGACTGGAACATCATCACGGGTGGCAACCCTGCCAGCCAGCGTGCCCAGGGTGACTTCCTCGACCATGACCAGCGCTACCGCCGCACCGGGGAATTCCTCGACATCATTCAGGGCCTGTGGGAGCACGAGCAGTTCTCCTATGAAGGCCAGGTCTACCAGTTGGAGAAAGGCTCCCTGCCCCCCGGCCTACGCGATGAGCGCAAGCCCGGCATCTATTTTTCCGGTTTCTCCGAGCCGGCCCTGGATGTGGCCGCCAAGCACGCCGATGTGTACCTGAACTGGGCCGAGCCCCTGGACACCCTCAAGCCACACATGGAGCGCGTGCGTGAACGCGCGGCCCAGCAGGGCCGCGAAGTGCGCTTCGGCCTGCGGGTCGACCTGTTCGCCCGGGAAACCGAAGAAGCCGCCTGGCGCGATCTACGTCGTCAATTCGATGCCGTGGGTAATCGCGGCAGCAGCGAGGCCAAGGCCTTCGTCGGTGGCTCCGATTCGGTGGGGGCTGCACGCCAGACGGCCTATCACCAGAATGTCGATCGTTTCGAAGACCTGATCATCGGCCCCAACCTGTGGGCCGGCTTCGCCAAGGCCAAGCCCGGCCCGACCGTGGGCCTGGTGGGCAGCCATGAGAATGTCGCCGAACGCCTGGTCGAATACCGTGACGCGGGCTTCTCGACCTTTATCCTCGCCAGCAACCCACACCTGGAAGAAGCCTTGCGCATTGGCCAGGAAGTGTTGCCACTGGTGCAAGACCGCCCTTCGCGCTGAACAAGGATGACCATGAGCCAAACACCTCTCGACACCCTCTGGTACACCCACAGCCCCGTCCCGACCGGGCTGGGCATTGCCGTGGAATCCGGACGCCTGGCCGAAGCGTTCCTGCCAACGGGCACGAATATCCAGGCGCTGCGCGAGTCCAGTGAACGGGATATTCGCGAAGCGCACTTCGACCATCACCTGCCCAATTCGGTCCGCCATGGCGGCAACATCCCGGCGATCTGGGCCTATGCCAACGGCAGCGACACACGCCTGCTGGGACTGTCGTGGAGCGACGAAGTACAACTGATCCTGACTACGGTCGAAAGCGGGGTCAAAACCGTCCGCGACCTCAAACACCGCCGTTTTGGCATCCCCAAGTGGGCCAATGTGCAAATCGATTTCACCCGTGCCCAGGCCCTGCGTGGCCTGGAGAATGCACTGAAGCTCGAAGGTATGAGCGTCAGCGATGTGGACCTGGTGGACTACCCCTATGGCGGCACCTACAGCGACGAACAAGTACGCCACGTCCACGGCGCCCAGGTGTCGTTCGGCTTCAATCGCACCCAGCGACGCAACAATGAATTGATCGGCCTGCTGCGCGGGGACATTGATGCGATCTTTCTCAAGGGCGCCCACGCCGTGCAATTGGCCGATGAGTTCGGCCTGCACATCGTCATCGACACCGGCTCCCACCCCGACCCGATGATCCGCTCCAATAACGGTACACCCCGTACCCTCACCGTAGACCGGCACTTGTTGGAGCATCATTTCGACGCGGCAGAAACCATCGTCGATTGCGTGTTGCGCGCGGAGCAATGGGCCTGGGCCAACCCCGAAAAAACCCGTCAATTCCTCGCCCGCGAACTCAACACCAGTGAGTACTGGGTCGCCACCGCCTACGGCGAAGATGCCCATCGACGCTTACGCACCATGCTCGATGAACAGTCGATCCTGGCACTGCAGGACTTCACCGATTTCCTGCAGCGCTGGCAGTTCATTCCACGGCGTTTCGATGTGCGTGACTGGATTGATTTCAGCGTACTGGAAAGCGTGCTGGGGGCCACGTCAAAATTGTCCATCTAGTTGCACAGCACGCATTCTCGGCCGGTTTACCGGCCTTTTCTTTGCCTGACTAAACGCGCCTTGTCGGAATTTAAAACAGCCCTTGCTGACGCGCTGCTGCTGGGGCAGCACTCCATTCGACCGAGTCAGAAACTCACGCCAGAATTAAAAAATTAATCCAATTAAAACATGATGTTAGATCACACCAATAACTTGGCATACCCCCTGCTATACAGAGTTACTTTCAAGGTTTGCAGCGCATTTAAAAGACAACTTAAGCAAACCGAAAAGTGACAGGTAAATTACTTTCGGAGGGGTTATGCACCGCATTAACAGGATTACCCGCAGCATCTGGCTGGCCACGGCCTTGGCGGGCACGTGGCACAGCCTGCCTGCACTGGCGCAGGAACAAACACCCGCCGCAGAACAGGACACGGCACCGACGTTGAAATCGGTGACGGTCACCGCCCAACGCCGCGAAGAAAGTGTGCAGGACATCGCCAACGCCGTCAGTGCAGTGTCAGGGGAAACCCTTGGCCAGACCGGTACCGACTACATCGGCAAAGCCATCCAATTCGTACCTAACGCCCAGGCCAACAACCCCGACGGCGATGCGCGACCGCGCTGGTACATTCGCGGCGTCGGCACCGGCGATCAGGGCGCAGCCACCGTGTTCCCGGTGGGTGTGTATGTCGACGACGTCTACCTCAACGCACCGCTGGCCGGTGGTGACCCGCTGTTCGACCTGGACCGCATCGAAATCCTGCGCGGACCACAAGGCACGTTGTACGGAAAGAACACCACTGGCGGCGCGGTGAATATCCTGACCAAAAAGCCGACCTTCGAAAACGACGGCTACGCGACCCTCGGCTACGGCAGCAAGAACGAGAAGATCGTCAATGGCGCACTCGGCGGCACCCTGGTGGAAGACCGCCTGGCTGCACGCGTGTCGTTGTACTCCAAGGAGCGCGACGGTTTTATCAAGAACGTCTACGACGACAAGGATTACGACCGCGTCGACAACAAAGCCGTACGCCTGCAGTTCCTCGCCAAGTTCAACCCCGACCTCACCGCGCTGTGGAGCCTGCATGACAGCCAGACCCGCGGCACCGCGGCGGGCCTGTTACCGGTGGGTCGGTTCCCGTGGCTGGGCGGCTATAGCCGCAGTAACCCGGATCGACGCTACATCGACAGCAACGTCGACAATAAATCGAAGATCGAACACGCCGGCACGTCCCTGACCCTCAACTACGATTTGGGCGACTACCGCCTGACATCGATCAGTGCCTACGACGAAACCAAACAACGGGCTATCGGCGACGATGACCTGTCTCCAGTAGAAAGCGGTCGCAGCTATACCAACAACCGCTGGCGCCAGTACTCCCAGGAGTTCCGTATCGCCTCCCCCACCAGCGAAACCCTGCGCTGGATCCTCGGCACGCATGTCTTCCACGAAGACCTGCAAAGCGCCGGCGCCACCTCGGCGCTGCCGGATGCCGGCGCTTCAGAAGCGAGCTACACCGGTACCTCGTTCGATCACAAGAACACCAGCTACGCGCTGTTCGGCAACCTCGCCTACGACTTCACCGACCAGTTCACCGTGACTGGCGGCCTGCGCTGGACCCGTGAGAAAAAAGACATCGACCTGGACCTGGTGCAAACCACCGGCAGCAACTTCAGTGACGACTGGTGGGACGCCGGCTCCCTGCAAAACCCGGTGGACGTGACGGGCGCAGGCATCACCACCAACGGCAACGCCCGCCGCAACAAGACCTGGAGTGCGGTGACCTACGACCTGACCCCGGAATACCGTATCAACGATAACCTGAGGGTGTACGCACGCTACGCCAAGGGTTTCCGCTCTGGCGCGTTCAACACCGGGCTGTCCAGCAGCCTGGAGCAGTTGAGTACGGTACAGCCGGAGACCCTCAACTCCTATGAGCTGGGGCTCAAGTCCGAGTGGCTCAACGGCCGTGTGCACGCCAACGCCAACGTCTTCTACTACGACTACAAGGACATGCAGGTCAGCGCCACCACGACCACCACCAGCGGCAGCCTGGTGTCGTTGCTGACCAACGGCGCCGAGGGCAAGGCCCGTGGTGCGGAGTTCGAACTGGAAGCCCAGGCCACCGACAACCTGCACCTGCAATTGGCCGCATCGCTGTTCAGCAGTGAGTTCACCGGCGACTTGTGGAAAGGCAACAGCTTTATCCGCGCGCCGCGCCACACCTATGCGCTAGGTGCCGACTACCGCTTCGCGCTGGACATTCCCGGCTCCCTGGTGCTGGGCGGCGACCTGCGCTACCAAAGCAAGGAGTACTTCATCTCGGCCTACCAGCAGTCGCAGTGGACCTGGCTCAACCAGGGCGGTTACACCGTCAGCAATGCGCACTTGAGCTACACCACGGCCGATGAGAAATACAACATCACCGGCTTCGTCAACAACCTCACCGACAAGCACTACCAGACCCATGGCTTGTCCCTCAATCGCGGCAGCGCACCGTACTGGGCCGCGTTTGGTGACCCACGCACGGCAGGTGTCACCGTCACGGCGAAGTTCTGAGCCGCCCATGAAGACGTCCTCTTCGGCACGTCGCCAGCTGCCCGTCCCGGCCTGATTGCTGCCCTGGCAGCAGTGCTCCAGCAACGCGCTGCACGCGCAGCAGCGCGGTACCCCTCACCCACCCGTGTTTGCCGGGCCTCGAGGCTTGGCATACAAGCTGCAAGATTCGCAGCCAGCAGACTGACAAGAGTATTTGCATGCCCAACCTCTCACTGCCGGCGCTTGCGTCCAGGCTCTCTTGGCTTATTTCGCCGTTGGCATTGCTCGCGCTATGGGCCGGTGTCGCCGCAGCCGGGGTGTTCCCTCGGCAACTACTGGTGCCCCCCTTGCAGGTGTGGCGCACCTTCGAGCTGTTGCTGGGCAATGGCGAGCTGCTGGAACACTTACTCACCAGCCTCACCCGCCTGGGCTGGGGCTTGAGTATCGGCGCCGCCAGCGGATTGCTGTTCGGCTTGCTGATGGGCTTGTCGAAGACCGTGGAAGCTTATTGCGGGCCGCTGTTCCACAGCCTGCGACAGATCCCCAGCCTGGCGCTGATCCCGTTGCTGGTGCTGGTGTTCGGCATCGATGAAGTGTTCAAGATCGTCATCGTCGCCGAGGCTGCCTTTTTTCCCCTCGCGCTGGCCACCAGCCAAGGCATCAAGGGCATTCCCCGCAGCTATTTCGAGGTGGCGGCGGTGTATCGCCTGCCCTGGCTGAGCCTGGTCAAAGAGGTCGCGCTGCCGGCGGTGACGCCGCAGATCGTCACCGGCCTGCGCATCGGCCTGACCCGCGCCTGGGTGGTGCTGATCGCTGCCGAGCTGCTGGCAGCCGACAGCGGCCTGGGCCAGATGATCGAGATGGCGCGGCAGATGCTGCGCATCGACGTGGTGATGGTCGGTATCGTGGTCACCGGCATCGTCGGCTTCGCCCTGGACTGGTCCTTGCGCCGTCTTGAACGCCACTTGCAGCGCTGGCAGCCGCCAGGGGTGGCGTCATGAAGTCAGGGTTCAACTATGCCCGTGGCTGGGTGTTGCCCCTGCTGTTACTGGCGGCCTGGGACTGGGCTTCCAGTCGCGGTGCCAGCGGTGCCTATGCGGTGGTGCCGTTGGCACAGATCGGCGCCGGATTGCTGGAAATCATCGGCAATGGCGAACTGCTGACCAACCTGCTGGCCAGCCTGTTGCGCACCAGCCAGGGCCTGATGTTCGGTGTAGCTGCCGGCACGGCGCTGGGCGCCACCATGGCCCTGTCAGCCTGGGGCGAACGCTTGATCGCCCCGCTGTTCCATAGCTTGCGCCAAGTACCGATGCTTGCCTGGATCCCGCTGATCGCGCTGTGGTTCGGCAATGGCGAAAGCTCCAAGGTACTGATCATTGCCTTGGCCGCCAGCTACCCAATGGCGCTCAACACCTTTGAAGGCTTGCGCCAGGTCGACGCCCGCCACCTGGAAGTGGCCCAGGCCCTTGTCCTCACACGCCGCCAGCGCTTCGTCCTGGTGCTGCTGCCCTCAGCGAGGCCGAGTGTGTGTACCGGCGTGCTGCAAGCGATTGCTTTCGCCTGGGTCACGGCGGTGGGCAGCGAGCTGTTCCTGTCTGCCGGCCCAGGGCTGGGTAACCTGATGATGAATGCCGAAGCCGGTGCGCGCATGGAGATCATCCTGTTGTGCGTGATCAGCATCGCCGCCCTGGGCTACGGCATGAGCTTGTTATTCACCCGCCTGAGCCGCTATCTGCTGCGCTGGCGCCCCTGACTTTGAAAGGCCTGGAAATGACTGCAATCGCACCGGACATGGTTTCTCTTACCCCACACACCTTTCCCGGCGCTCTTGAGATCAGAGGGCTGAGCAAGAACTACAGCCTCAAGGGCCAGCGCCTCGCGGTGCTGGACGGGATTGACCTCAAGGTCGCACCAGGGGAATTCGTCAGCGTCGTCGGCCCCAGCGGGTGCGGCAAATCCACGTTGCTGCGACTGATCCTCGGACTGGACAACGACTATCAGGGCCAGATCCTGCTCGACGGTCAACCCGTGCTCGGCACCAGCCTGGACCGTGGCATCGTGTTCCAGGACCACCGTCTGTTCCCGTGGATGACCGTCAGCCAGAACATCGCCCTGGCCCTTAAAAACCACCGCCTGAGCCCCCAGGCCAAGCAACAACGTGTGGACGAACACATCGCCAAGGTCAACCTCCAAGGCTTTGCCGACGCCTACCCTCATCAGCTGTCAGGCGGCATGGCCCAGCGCGCGGCCATCGCTCGTGCGCTGATCAACACACCCAAAGTACTGTTGCTGGATGAGCCGCTGGGCGCCCTGGATGCCTTGACCCGGGTGTATCTGCAACAGGAACTGCAACGCATCTGGGCTCAGCAACGTTGCACGGTCATCATGGTGACCCATGACATCGAAGAGGCGCTTTACCTGGGGGACCGGGTGATTGTGATGCAGGCGCACCCCGGGAAGATTCGGCGGGAAATCACGGTGGGCCTGCCCCACCCAAGGGACCCTCTGTCCCCGCACCTGCATGAGCTGAAGGTACAACTGCGCAGCGAGTTGCTGGGCGAGCATCACGCGTGATGCCGCTCCCCCTTACTCAGGCTTGACCGGGTAGCCACCGATGGGTGGCAACTCGCCGATCTTCTCCAGACGCGCACGTACGATATTGCGGCTGATGCCCAACAGGCGACCGGTCTGCAACTGGTTGCCATGGCAGAACTGATAGGCCGTGCGAAATACGCACTCTTCGATGTGATCGAACAGGTTGTCCAGGTTCTTCTCGAACAGGCTGATCAAGGCCGACTCCAGATCCCCGCCGCTCGCCGCAAGCCCCAGGGGCGCCTGGATTTCCTGGCGGACGGCGGCACTCATTTCCACCAGATGCAAATCCCCCGGCTGGATCAATTGCTGACGGCACACCAGCAAGGCGTGGTGAATGGCGTTCTCCAGCTCGCGAATGTTGCCTGGCCAGTTGTGGGCCAGCAGTTTGCGCTCGGCCTCAGGACTCAGTTGTGCACTGCTGTAGCCCAGGCGCCGGCAGTGTTCGGCAACGAAGAACTCGGTGAGCGGCAGGATGTCTCCCGGACGCTCACGCAAAGGCGGCAGACGGATGGTTGCCACATGCAGCCGGTAAAACAGATCCTCACGGAAATTACCCGCCACCACGGCATCGGCCAGGTTGATATTGGTGGCCGCCACCAACCGCACATTGATCGGAATCGGCGTACGCGAGCCCAGGCGTACCACTTCGCGCTCCTGCAGTACCCGCAGCAATTTGACCTGCATGCCCAGCGGCAAGTCGCCGATCTCATCGAGGAACAAGGTGCCGCCGTTGGCCGCTTCAAACCAGCCGGCTTTGTTCTGGGTGGCGCCGGTGAACGCGCCCTTCTCATGGCCGAACAGCTCACTTTCCACCAGGGTTTCGGGAAAGGCACCGCAGTTGACCGCGACGAAATTCTCCTGGCTGCGCCGGCTCAGATTATGAATCTGGCGCGCCACCAATTCTTTGCCGGTGCCGGTCTCGCCAATGATCAAGGCATTGGCTTCACTGGGGGCGAGGCGCTCGATGCGGTTGAGCAGTTCCTGGGAGCGCGGGTCTTTGAAAACCAGTACGGTGGCCCGAACCGTTTTGCTCAGTTCACGGGCGTTGGGGTGGGTGAGCAATGACATCTTACGGTCCTGTGTCCAAAGTACTTGGGCTCATATTGAACCAAGCTGCATAGATAAAATAATTATTAATTAGTATTTGGTTATTCTATTAAAGAATATAAAAATAGCTGCTGCTGGAGCAGCAACCCATCAGCAATCGGTCGCTGCCTGACCAGCACAAATTCCCCCTTGAACCCGTCAAACCCTCTGGTACAGGGCGCTTTGGCGGCTGGCATGCATTCTGCGTTGTAGCCCGGTATTCGTCGTTTGACCACCGAGGCCTGTTCATGAAATTAACCCGTTCCCTGCCTGCGATGATCGCCACACTGCTGGCATCGCCGCTGGCCATGGCCACCGAGATCGACCCACAGCGGTTGAGCCAACTGGATCAGGATATCCAGCGCGCCACGCCGCAACTGATCGAACTGCGTCATGCCATTCACCAGCATCCCGAGCTGGGCAATCGCGAATTCGACACCGCCAAACGCGTAGCCAAACGCTTGCGTGAACTTGGGATCACGGTGCAGACCGAGGTGGCCCACACCGGTGTCGTGGGGATTTTGCACGGCGGCAAACCCGGCCCAGTGGTCGCTATCCGCTCAGAGTTGGATGCGCTGCCGGTCACCGAACAGACGGGTCTGCCCTACGCCTCCAGCGTTACCGTGCCCTACAGCGGCAACGATTTCAGCCAGGCCGGCAAGACCGTCGGCGTGATGCATGCCTGCGGCCATGACGCGCATATCGCGATTGTACTGGGGGTGGCCGAAGTGCTGGCCAAGCACAAGGACAGCCTGCCCGGCACGGTCAAGTTCATCTTCCAGCCAGCCGAGGAAGGTGTGCCGGTGGGCGAGAAAGGCGGCGCACGCTTGATGATCGAACAAGGCGTGTTGGCTGACCCGGCGCCGGCAGCGATTTTCGGCCTGCATGTGGGCCCGGGGGCTTCCGGGTCGCTGTCGATCAGCCGCCAACGCACCACCGCCGCGGCGGATACCTTTGTGGCCACAGTGACCGGCGAGCAAACCCACGGCGCCTTTCCCTGGGCTGGCATCGACCCGATCCCGCTGGCGGCGCAAATCGTATTGGGCTGGCAAACCATCCCGAGCCGCCAGATGGACTTGGTAGCACTGCCGGCGCCGGTCATTTCAGTCGGTCGCATCGACGCGGGCGTACGCAGCAATATCATCCCCGCCCAGGTGCGCCTGGAAGGCACCGTGCGTACCTTGAGCCAGGCCCAGCGCGACGATGTGATCGAACGCCTGCGCCGCACCGCCAGCAAAATCGCGGAAAGTGCCGGCGCCAGTGCCCACATAGAGGTCACGCCGACCTACCCGGCAGGTTACAACAACAGCGCCTTGGTGGATGCGTTGCTGCCCCAGCTCAAAGCCTCTTCCACGCTGGCGGTGGACATCGAATCCGGGGTCTATGCAGCAGACGACTTCGCCGAATACTCGCGCAGGATCCCCGGCGTGTTCTTCGGCCTGGGCGTAACGCCCGACGGTATCGATCCTGCCCACACCTGGCCGAATCATTCACCCAAATTCCTGGTAGACGACAACGCCCTGCCGGTGGGCGTGCGCGCGCTTTCACGCGTGACACTGGCCTATCTCGCCAACAACGGTTTCAACCTGCCTGCTGGAGTACAGCCATGAACCTGCCCTACAAACGCCTGATCGCCACACTGGCGCTGGCCCTGAGCCCGGTCCTGACGGCATTGGCCGCTGCTACCCCTGACAGCGTGCGCATCGGGATTGTCTCGTTCACCCAAGGCGGAAAGCCGGTATTCGGCGGCATCCCCGGGCGGGTGATCGAAGAGGGCTGGCTGGAACAGGAACTTGAAAAACGCGGCGTCGCCCTGGAGTGGCAAGCCCTGCCCCACGCCAACGCCGGCCCGCAAATCAACGAGGGGTTTTCCAACAATGGCATGGACTTCGCCGTACGCGGCGACCTGCCCTCGGTCATCGCCCTGGCCGGTGGCGTGCCGGGCAAACTGGTGGTGCCCGGCGGCAGCGGCAACAACATTTACCTCGTGGTGCCCAAGGACTCGCCGGCGCATTCCATTGAAGACCTCAAGGGTAAACGCCTGGCCCTGCACCGTGGCCGTCCATGGGAGTTTCCCTTCAGTGAGTTCCTGGCCAGCAAGGGCCTGGCGCTCAAGGATTTCAAGATCGCCAATATCAACCCGCAAGTCGGGGCCGCAGCAGTGTCGGCGGGAAAGGTGGACGCCGCTGTGCTGCTCAGCGAGGCGTATCTGCTGGAAGACAAGCAAGTAGGCCGGGTGCTGTGGTCAAGCAAACAAGGCGATGCAGACTGGCGCCTTGTGTCAGACCTGTGGGGCACCGAGCGCTTTGTCGACAGCCAGCCGCAGTTGACCCAACTGGTCGCCACCGCTTGGGTCAAAGCCAGCCAATGGCTCGCCGACCCACGCAATGCCGATGAGTACTACCGCTTCTCGTCCCTGGCCGGCACCCCACAAAGCGTGTTGCGCCGCGACGACCAGGGCGACCCGGTGCCGTGGGCCCAACGCTGGGCACCGAAAACCGATGCGCAGTTGCTCAAGCACTTTGCCGCCCTGTCCCAGTACGCCCTGAATAATCAGTTGATCAGCACCCAGCCCGACCTCAGCCAGTCGCTGGCCACCCGCTTCACCCACCAAGCCATTCGTGACCTGGGCCTGGTGGACCTGTGGCCCGACCTCAAGGCCCAGGTCGAAAGCACCCGCTAACCCTTTCCCGGAGATCGCTTGATGAGCATCGACTTCTTCACCCGCCTGCCCCTGCATGGCGAAATCCAATTCCTGCCGGGCGACCCGCACCTGGAGGAGAACTACCGCCTGGGCGAACACATCCGCCCGCACTTTCGCCATCTTCGTCAGCCCGCTGCGCGGCATCCGGCGCACCCTAGCGAACAGGTGGCGTAATGGAACAGACGTTTTTAAGCCGCCGACGTTTCCTCGGCAACAGCCTGACCCTGGGCTCAAGTCTCGTGCTGGGCAGCAGTTTGCTCAGCGCCTGTGGCGACGGTGCAGCGCCGGCGGCCAAGGCCATCACTGCGACCAGCGGCCCACAGTATGGCGGGCGCCTGCGCCTGGGGGTCATCGATGGCAGCCGCAGTGGCAACCTCGACGCACATAAACCCGTGGGCAGCGGCATCATTCGCGGCTTTGCGCTCTACAGCAAACTGTGGGAATGGGACGAGAACATGCTGCCGCGCCTGGCCCTGGCCGAAGAGGCCGAGGTCAGCCCGGACGCGCGCACCTGGACGTTGCGCCTGCACAAGGACCTGGAATTTCACCACGGCAAGACCATCGACGCCGACGACCTGGTTTTCTCCATCCGCCGCCTCACCGACCCACAACTGGCCTCGCCCTACGCGGCGCTGCTGCACTGGATCGACCGCGATAACCTGGAGAAACTCGACGCGCGAACCCTTCGCGTGCGCTTCAAGGACGGCGCCGGTTTCGTGCCGCTGCCGGAAACCTGGGTCAACTTCGGTGGCATCGTGCCGGTGGACTATCACCCGGTGACCAACCCGGTGGGTGCCGGCCCCTACAAGTTCAAGAGCTTCACCCCTGGCCAACGGTCGCTGTTCACCCGCTTCGAGAACTACTACAAGGCAGGAAAACCCTACGCCGATGAGTTGGAGATCATCGACTTCAAGGATCAGACCTCACGCCTGGCGGCCCTGCAATCCGGGCAGATCGACCTGGCTAATGGCTTGGCCAACGAACACCTGCGCCTGGTCCAGGCCGATCCGAAACTGCAGGTGCTGACCTCTGTGACCGGCAACTGGCTGTCCTTCGACATGAACCTCAGCCAAGCGCCGTTCAACGACCCGAGGGTGCGCGAAGCCTTTCGCCTGATGGCTGACCGCGACGAACTGGTGGCTCGTGCCTTGAATGGCCAAGGGCGCGTGGCCAACGACCTGTATGCTCCCAATGACCCGACCTTCAACCACAGCATCGCGCAACGCCCCTACAACCTGGAGCGGGCCAAAACCCTGTTGCGTGAAGCCGGCCAGGAACAGTTGAGCGTGGAACTGGTGGCAGACCACGACAGCGGCGCCGTCGCTTCGGCGCTGGTGTTCGCCGAACAGGCCAAGCGCGCAGGCGTAGACATTCGCGTGCGCCAAGTGGACAGCGCCACCTTCAACGGCCCGCAACTGACCCAATGGCCTTTGAGCACCGGTGGCAGCATCGGTGCGCCGTTTCTGACCTGCGGGCTGCACGCTGACGCGCCGGTGTCAGTGGCCAATAAAACCCACTTCAGCGACCCGCTTTTCGACCGTCTGTTCCTGGAGGCCCTGGCCCAACCCGATCTGGAAAAACGCCGTTTGCTGGTGCACCAAGCGCAACAGATCCAACATGACAAGGGCGGGATGCTGATCTGGGGCTACGCCAACCTGCTCGATGGCTTCGCTAGCCGCGTCGGCGGGACCCAGGCCGAGAAGACCTTGTTCCCCACCTGGCGCTTCGACAGCCTGTGGCTCAAGGAGTCGGCGTGAGCTGGCTGGCACGGCGCCTGTTATCCGGGCTCGGCACCGTATTATTGATCAGCGTGCTGGTGTTCCTGGCGATCCGCCTGCTGCCCTCGGACCCGGCGCGGGTGATCCTCGGGCCAGGCGCCCCCGAGGCGTCGTTACACACGCTGCGTGAGCAATTGGGTTTGCACTTGCCGCTGTGGCAACAATACCTGCAATGGCTCGCAGCAGCGTTGCGTGGCGACTTGGGCCTGTCGCTGGACTCACAGGTCGCTGTGACCCAACTGCTTGACCAGCGCTTCGCCAACTCCCTGGCCCTGCTCAGCCTGGTTGCGCTGTGCAACCTGCTATTGGCCGTGGGACTAGGCACACTGTTGGCGCTATACCGCGACCGCTGGGTCGACCGCCTGACCTTGCCGGTGCTGGTGATGTTCAAGTCACTGCCGGGGTTTGTGCTGGCGATTGCGTTGATCATGTTGTTCGCCACCAGCGTGTTCACCTGGCTGCCGGCCGTGTCACTACTGGACCCCGAACGCTCGGCGTTCGCCCAGGGGCGCTATCTGGTACTGCCCGTGGCGGCGCTGGTGCTGGCCAGCGCGCCGTACCTGATCCGCCTGGTGCGCGCCGCGATGATCGAAGCGTTGCACAGCGACTACGTCGAAGCCGCACGCCTGCGTGGCCTGCAACCCTGGCGCCTGGTGCTCGGGCATGCCTTGCCCAACGCAACACTGCCGCTGATCCAGGGGCTGGCCTTGACGCTCAGCGTGTTTTTCAGCAGCACGTTGCTGGTGGAGATCGCATTTACTTTCCCCGGGGTGGGCAGCTTGCTCAACGATGCCATTCGCCTGCGCGACGTGCCGGTCATTCAGGCCGCGGTGAGTGCGATTGCGGCGTTTGTGGTGCTGGTGAATCTGCTCGCGGACCTGCTGGCCACGCTGTGTATTGCGACACTGCGCACCCAGCGTTTGCAGCCCTAAAGCGAGTGCTCCAGTAGTTGCCGCGTGTAGGCCGCACGCAGTTGCTCGAACACTTCGGTCACCGCGCCCTGCTCCACCAGCCTGCCGTCCTTGAGCACCAGCACCCGATCCGCCACCGCCCGCACCACATTCAGGTCATGGGTGACAAACAGCAACGCCATCCCCTCATCCTGCAGGCCGCGCAACAGCGCCAGGATCGACGCCTGCACCGAAACATCCAGGGCCGAAGTGATCTCATCGCAAATCAGCAACCGGGGCTCACACACTAGCGCGCGAGCAATCGCTACGCGCTGGCGCTCACCGCCCGACAAACTGCCGGGGTAGGTGTCAGCCAGTGACACGGGCAACGCCACACGGATCAACGCTTGCTCAATACGCTGGCGCAACGCTGCGCCCTTGAGGCCGAAGAAATGCCGCAACGGCGTGGCCAGGCTTTGCGCCACGGTGTGACGCGGGTTCAAGGCGCGCAGCGGGTTCTGGAATATGTACTGGATACGACGGCGCTGCTCTGCCGAGCGACCGCCCACGGCCAGGCTCAATGGCTCACCGGCAAAGCGCAACTGCCCGCACGCCTCCTGCGCCAGCCCGACCAGGGCACGGGACACGCTGCTTTTGCCCGAGCCGGACTCACCCACCAACGCCAGGCACTCGCCCACGTGCACGTGCAGGCTCACCCCCTCGACGACCGGCCGCCCTGCATAGCGCACCGCCAACTCGCTGACCGCCAACAGTACCGGTTGCGGCGCAAGCACCGTCGAGGGCCTGGCCGCCAACGTGGCCGCAGCCACCAGCCGCTGGCTGTAGGGGTGGACGGGCTGGCGAAACAACTGCGCGGTCTCGGCACACTCCACCACTCGGCCGGCGTACAGCACCATCACTCGGTCGGCGAGCGACTTGACCACCGCCAGATCATGGGACACGTACACCGCCGCCACGCCCTGGCTTTTGCACAACTGACGCAGGGAAGCCAGGAAGCGCGCCTGGGTGGTCACGTCCAACGCCGTGGTCGGCTCATCCAGCACCACCACCTGTGGCCGCAAGATAAACGCCAGCGCGAGCAATACCCGCTGCTGCTGACCACCGGACAATTGATGGGCAAACCGTTTGAGAAAGCCCTCGTCATCCGGCAATCCCACTTGCTGCAGGGTTTCCCGCAGGCGCTGTTGCCGCGCCGCACGGGACAATTGCGGCTCATGGGCCGCCAAGGTTTCGTGCAACTGCCTGAGGATGCGCAACGCCGGGTTAAGCGCCATCGCCGGGTCCTGGGGGATATAGGCGATCAAGCCGCCACGGGCCTTGCGCAGCGCTTCGCCATGCAGACTCAACACGTCGGCACCCGCGACAATCACCCGCCCATCCGTGAGCTGCGCGCCCTTGCGCACATGGCCCAACAGTGCGGTGGCCAACGTGGTTTTGCCCGAACCGGACTCCCCCACCAGGCCAAGGATTTGCCCCGCACTCAATTCAAAATTGATCTGGGCAATCACGTCTCTGCCACTGTCCAGTTGCACCCGCAGGTGCTCAACGCGCAACGGTTTCATGGCGTATGCTCCAACACCCCGGCGCGCACCCGGCCTATGCCTTCGGCGAGCATGTTACTGGCGTAGGCGAACACGCCAATCAACAAGGCCGGCACCAGCACGGCCCAGGGTTGCAGGACCAGCCCGCCCTGGTTCTCACTGATCATCAGGCCCCAGTCCGCCGCCGGTGGCGCCACACCGTAGCCAAGGAAACTCAGCCCCGACAAGATACCAATGGCCCAGGTCAGCATGCTGCCCAAGTGCACGAGCATGGGCGTGAGGATGTTCGGCAGTACTTCGCGTAACAACAGGTGCCGGCGCGGTAATCCCATGGCACGCAGCACTTCGATAAACGCCTGCTCCATCACGGCCTGGGTACTGGCGCGGGTCTGGCGAATCATTCCGGGTAGAAACGCGAAGGCCACGGTCAGCACGATCAACCACGGCTCACGTCCGAGCAACGACACCACCAACAGCACCAGGATCAACTCGGGAAAAGCCAGCGACACGTCGGCGCTCCAGCGAATCAGCCGGTCCAGCGGTCCACGGGAGAACCCCGCCAGCAACCCCAGCCCGGCGCCCGTCAGCAGCGCCAGCAACGACGCCGCGAGGGACATCCACACCACGCTCCAGCCGCCCTCCAACACTCGCGACAATACGTCATGCCCGAGGTAGTCGTACCCCAACGGCGCACCGGCCGTGGGCGCGCCGTACACCGGCCCGAGCAATTCACTGGCGCCATAGGGCGCCAGCAACGGCCCGGCGAGCGCCAGGCCGATCACCAGCAGGCTCAGCCCCGCGCCCTGGCGCACTTGTCGATTGGCCGCCAGAGCGCGCCAGGGAAGAGACAACATGGGGCTCACCTCGCAGACAACGACGGGATCTCGAAACCATGATCCAGGTCCAGCAATGGGAACAGCAGGTCAGCCACGCGTTGGGCTTCATCGATCAGCGGATAGCCCGAGAGAATGAACGCCGACACGCCTTGTGCCTGGTACTCGCGCAAGCGCTCGGCGACCTGGGTTGCGCTGCCCACCAGGTAGGTGCCAGCCGCCGGGCGCAGGATGTCGAAACCGAAGAGGCTTGGCCCTAGCCACACATTGGGGTAGATCTCCAGCTCCCGAGCCGAGGGCAGGCACCCTTCACGCAGGGTCTGCAGGTTGCGTTGCACCTGGGGATCTTCGCTGACGTAACTGCCCAGGGTTTCGCCGGGAGGCAGTTGCCGCGCGACGCTATCCAGGGCTGTTTGCAGCGAGGTGCGCTGTAACAATAACTCGGCGTGGGCCCACGCCTCCTCCTCGGTCTCGCGCACGATGATCTGTAAGCGTGTGCCGAAACGCAGGGTGCGCCCGCGCTTCGCCGCTTCGGCGCCGACACGGCGGAATTTCTCACCCAGGCGTGGCGGGGTGTCGGCGAAGCTCAGGTACACGTCCAGCAAGTCCGCCGAATGGGCAACCCCGGCATCGGACGTACCCGCGCCCCAGAACTCGATCGGGGTGGATTGCGTCGGTGCCAACCACCCACCCAGAGGGTGATGGGCCTGCTGTGGGTCACGCGGCGCCAGCTTGATGTACTTGCCGTCAAAGCCTTGGGTTTGACCGGCATACACGCTGCGAAACGCGCGCCAGTATTCGCGACTGAAGTCGTAGCGCTCATCGTGGGGGAAGTGCACGCCCAAGGACGCCAGGCCGCTGTCATCACCGTTGACCAGGTTGAGCAACAAGCGCCCGCCCGAATACTGATCGAAGCTCAACGCCCACTTGGCCAGGACCGCTGGCGACAATTCACCGGGGTACTGCGCCACCAGAAAGCGCAGGCGCTGGGTGGCATCGATCAACGCAGCGGCGGTGGCCAGGTTGGCATTGGGGCTGGTGCCCAACAGCGAGCCATAAAAGCCGAGGCGGTCGGCAACCACCGCGATCTGCTTGAGTTGCTCGAAACCGGTCACCCAGCGCCCCGCTTCTTCCCACGGGTACGGGCCGTCGGGGGTGGTGAGGTACCACAAGAGTTTGATTGTCATGCTGTGTCGCTCCAGTAAAAGATCAGGGATGCACGCGTGGGCATGGCCTTAGAATCGGGTCAGCGCGCTGACACCAAAGGTGCGCCGATCACCCCGCGCGTCCCAGGCCACATCGAAGGGCAAGGGCACGCTGTCGGTCTTGTAGTGTTTATCGGTGAGGTTGTTGACGTAGGCGGTCAGGTCCAGGTCCAGCCGCCCGCCAAAATGGTAGGTGGCGCTGGCGCTGCCGAGCGTGTAACCGCCCTGGGAGACGCTGTGGTCTTCCTGGGCGGTGGGCAGGAAGTAGATGCGGCTCTGGTAGCGCCAGTCGCTGCCGAAATTCAGCGAGTCGCCGTTGTCCAGCGGGATGCGGTAGCTGGCACCCACCGCCAGGGTGCGCGACGGTGACCGCGCGATGCGGTTGCCGGAGTAGTCAATGCCACCGGATTCGAAGTCCTGCAATTGGGTATGCAGCAAGCCCACCGAGGCATTCAGGTGCAGGTTGTTGATCGGCAGGGCTTCAAGCTCGAATTCGGCGCCGCGAATCACGCCCTTGCCGCTATTGGTCAGCAACGACACCACTTGGCCGTCGCGCACCGACACGGCGTTGACCTGAATGTCCGAGTAGTCGTAGTAGAAAACGTTGGCGTTGGCGGTCAGGCGCTCATCGAACCACTCGCTTTTGATGCCCAGCTCATAGGCGTCGACGTTTTCCGGCGCCACCACCGCAGCCTCGGCCTGTACCAACGCGCCGCCACTGAAACCGCCGGAACGGAAGCCTTTGGCATAGCGCAAATACACGCGGGCGTTGTCGTTGAGTTGGTACTGCGGGGTGATGTCGTAGGTGAGTTTGTTCCAGGTGCGTTTCTCGTCCTGGATCACGGTCGTGGCCAGCGGCCCGGTGTAATGCTTCCACCATGAGTTCGCACTGCGGAACGACACATCGTTGCTGTCGGTGGCGGCCACGCGTTGCAGGTCGATGTCTTTGGTTTCACGGGTCCAGCGCAAGCCGGTAGTGAGGCTCAAGGGCTCGGTGACCTGCCAAGTGGTGCTGCCGAACAGGGCGAAGCTGTCGGTGTTCTGGTCGATGGCGGTTTTGCCGTAATCGGCGACGCCGAAGGCCTGGTTGTAGTCGGCTGGCAGTAAAGCGCTGCTGGCGGCGCTGTCCAGGTGTTCGTGGAACAGATGGGTACCGATGATCCAGCTGACCGGCTGGTTCTTCGCCGACGACAGGCGCAGTTCCTGGGACGCCTGCTTCCAATGGTCGTCAGAATAGGAACGGCCGAACTCGTAGATGCTCATGTTCGGGCCCTGGGCCTTTTCCTGGATGTCGTCGAACGCGGTGATCGAATCCAGTTGCAGATCGCCCAGGTTCCACTTCAACGCCAGCTGCACACCATTGTGCTGGATGCGGTCCTCAGCCTTGCCGGTGAACGCCGCGTGGCCGGTATTGGGCTTGGGTGCCGGGCCAAACAGTGTGGTACCTCCCGGCCCCGCGCCCCAGGCACGCGTGGCAATGCCCTGGCCTTTGTAGTCACGGGCATGCAGTTGAAGGGTGGCTTGCAGGTCATCGTTTATTTGCGCCAGCAATTGCAGGCGCAGCGCCTGATCGTGGATGTCGCCGACGGTGTGGCCATCCACCTTGTTTTTCAACTGGCCGTCGCTGCTCTGGTCGATGAACGACACGCGTCCGGCCAGCTTGTCCTTAAGCAACGTGCCGCCGTAGGCGCCTTCATACAGCTTGGCGTTGTAGTTGCCGGCATCGGCCTTGAAGTAGCCCGCGGGGTCTTCAAGGGTGGGTTTGCGCGAGACAAAGTTGATCGCCCCGCCGGTAGTGTTCTTGCCCCACAGGGTGCCTTGGGGGCCGCGCAGCACTTCGACACGCTCCATGTCGTACAGAGGAAAGCCGGTGGCGACATGGGGGTCGATGTACACGTCGTCAGCGTAGATGCCCACTGGGTAGACCGTGGTCGAGGCCATATCGCCGGAGCCCATGCCACGGATGTACCAGCGCGGCCGTTGGTGCCCGGCGAACTCCGGGGCGATGGCGTTGGGCACGTTGCGCAAGGCCTTGCCGGCGCTGAAACCGCCACCGCTGCTCTCGATGTCCTTGGCGCCGACTACAGAGATCGCTGAAGGCACATCCTGCAGCGACTCTTCGCGCTTTTGCGCGGTGACGGTGACAGTGGGTAAGGCATCGTTGCCTGCAACTCCTTCAACGGCGGCGAAGGCAACCTGGCTGTGCCACGCCAGGGTGCCAGCAATCGCCAAGGCCAGACGGTTGTAGCGAAATTGTGCGGGCATGGGCTTAGCGTCCTTGCGTCGGCGTGGCAGAGGCACGGCTCGACAGCAGTGCGCGGGCGTCTTGCAGGGGCTGGGGGGCGACCCATTGGGCGAGGTCGAAGTCGTGCTCGAGGAAACCGTGGCGATAGAGGAAGTTTTTTTGCAGCGCCAGGTATTCCAGGCGCTCGGTCGACAGGTCCGGGTGCAGTGAGGTGTGGAAATCGCCGCGATAGGCCGCTTCCACACCGGCACTGGCGGCGCGGGTTTCTTCCGCCAGGATGCCCCGCAGTGCGTCGAGGTTCTGGCTGGCCCAATCGGCGGCGCGCAGGGTTTGTGCGAGGAAACGCACCACGACGTCGTAGTGTTCGTCCAACAGGTTTTGGTGGATGGTGATGGGCCGTGGCGTGCCATTGTTGATGCGCTGGCGCGGCGTGGCGACCTGGTCCAGGTCGATGCCCACCACCAGCCCGAGTCGCTGGGCGGCGTCGGCGGCGGATGCGCCTTTGACGTACACCGCGTCCACTTCACCGCGTACGAGTGGGTCGAGGCCCGACCACAGGCGCTGAAGACCTTCCTGGGGTGGCAGGCTGTCATCGCGGGGGTGCAGGGCCACCTCCACCAGGTGGACATCAGTGAAGTCCAGGCCCGCCAACGAGAGTGCGCCCTTGTAGCCGGACAAGCTCATGGCACGGGCGATGCTGCCGGGGCGGTCGCCCGCTTCCCAAGCTGGCAGCGCCAGGCGCTTGCCACGCAAGTCGCGGGGAGAGCGAATGCCCGAGTCGGGACGCACAAGGATGGTTTGCCATTCCTCGATCCAGGTCAGACCGATCAAACGTGTCGGCGTACCAGCGCCGCGCGCGGCCAGGGCCGGCACGTTGCCGCCTTCGCGAAACAGCCCAGGCAGTTCGTGATCGTAGTGGTGACGCCCCAGTTGCTGAGTGTCCTGCAAGGTGGCAACGCGGATGCCGTCGCGGGCGAACTCCTCGCCCAACCAGCCCAACTTGAACGCAATACCGGAAGCGGTGGGTACCGGGCAACGGGTGAACCACAGCGTGTCCAGCGTGGGGGTGGGCAAGGTGGCAGCAATGGGCATGGGAACTCCGATCAGCGCGAATGAAAGACCCGATAACGGGTAGATACGCAGCCCATCGCAACGACCATGCCAACAGAACAAGCACCTGACTTACAAGGATTTAATTTAAATTAGAGACCCTAAAAACAACCGACTGCTGCCAGCGCAGCAGGCCACCAGCAACCATTGCTGCCGCTGCCACAACACGCCACACACGCACCCTGCCACCGCCAGCGCACACGGGCGAACAGGCGCTGGCGCAGAACTTGCTCAGCACCCGTATGGACCTACTTTTACCTGCCCTGCGAGACTTTCATCCATGAGTAACATCGCCCCTCATCTCCCCCTGCGCACCGAACGCCACGCCCTGGAAGCCGCTGCCGCCGCCGCAGTGCGGATCGCCCAACTGGCAAACGATCCTGCACACAACGAGCAGTTGCCCAGCCGCCAGGCTCAATGGCTTAGCGACTACGGCCTGACGGCGATTGGCGTGCCTGCGGCGCTGGGCGGGCTGGGGGCGTCAATACTCACCCAGGTGGAGGTAGTACGGATCATTTCCGCCGCTGACGGGGGTGTCGGCCAATTGCTGCAGATTCACTACGTAATGCTGCGCGGCATACTGGAGGACTACAGCGAGACGGCACGCCAACGCATCGTCAGCGATGTATTGGCCGGCAAGCGCCTAGCCAACGCCTTGGCCGAAGTCGGCGGGAAAAACAAATTTGCCTTGAAAACCCGCGTGGAGCGTCGCGCAGACGGGCAACTGGTGCTCAACGGCAGCAAGTTCTACTCGACCGGCGCTTTCCTGGCCGACTGGATCTGGCTGGCCGCGGCCTCGGAGCAAGGCGGCGCGGGCATCTGGCTGCACCGCGACACTCCTGGCTTGACCTTGGTGGACGACTGGCGTGCATTCGGTCAGCAGCACTCAGTGAGCGGCACTGTACGCTTCGAAGACATCATCCTGGATGCAGATTACGTGCTGCTGCGCGAAGGGCCGATGAAACGTACCGGGCTGACCTTTCCACAAATCCTGCACGCCGCCATTGACACGGGCATCGCAGCCGGCGCCTTGCAGGCCGGGGTCGAGTACCTGCGCCAGCATGCCAGGCCTTGGGTGGAAAGTGGTGTGGACCGCGCCAGTGAAGAGCCCCACGTGATCCGCCAGATCGGCGAATTCGCCGTGACCTTGCGCGCTGCCGAATCATTGTTGCGCGAGGCCGCGCGGTTGTTCGACCAGCACCTGCAGGATGAGCACGACACGGCGTTGCAGAGCGAGCTGATTCTGGCGGTGGCGACGGTGCGCGCCCATTCCGATAGCGCTTCACTGAAGATCTCCAGCGAGATGTTTTCCCTGCTCGGCGCCAGCTCCGCCCTGAGCAAATGGAACCTCGACCGCTTCTGGCGCAATGCCCGCGTGCACACCACCCACGACCCGATTCGCTGGCGCTTGCACCACGTGGGCAACTACTACCTCAACGGGGTGGACCCCGGCGAATACACGGCGATCCTGGCCAAAGGGGAACAGGGTCGGGATCGCGGACAGTAGTCAGCGGGCAAATCGCCCCTTGGCCGTATGGAAAAAGGGGTGATCCCAAGTATGTTTCCACCTATAAGGTGTCCGGAATCCGTAAGTGAACGCGGATTAAATTGGGTAAGCGGGCGCTGTCATTTAAACAAAACAATTCAAGCGTTTCGAATAGGAAACTCCAGACGAAAGCTAGTTCCTAATTGACTGCTATCTACGGTCACTCGACCGCCATGCAGCTGCAGAATCGAGCGAACGATTGCCAGCCCCAGGCCACCGGAATCGTCCGGCTGATTGCGTGAGGGGTCGCAACGGTAGAACCGATCAAACAGTCGAGGCAGATGTTGCGCTGAAATCGGCTGGCCCTGGTTGTGCACGGTGACCTCAATCCTGTTTTCCCACACCACACTGCTAATAGTCACTGCCGTAGCAGGAGAGCCATAACGCAACGCATTGGCCAGCAAGTTAGCCAATGCTCTACGGATCAAGGCAGGATCACCACGCAACTGATCATGGGCGTGATTGATCAGAGTGACATCACGTTCTTGCGCCACACCTTCAAAATACTCACACAGTTGCTCTACCAGATCGTGCAGGTTGATGAGCTCATCACTTACAGAGGCATGCGCCTGCTCGGTACGCGCGAGAAACAGCATGCTGTCGATCATTCGCGCCAGACGCTCATACTCTTCCTGATTGGAAACCAGCAGGTTCTGATAGTCCTCGATTGAACGACCATGCCTCAGGGATTGTTGGGTATGCCCCATCAGGTTAGAGAGTGGGGTCCGCATCTCATGGGCGAGATCCTCTGAGAATCGTGACAGCTGGGCGAACCCTTCTTCGAGGCGTGCAAGCATTTTATTAAGCGCCTGGCTGAGCGCTTGTAGTTCACTCAGTTCGTTGAACTCATCCAGTCGCAGATGCAGATGGTGTACATCAATTGCGGCAGCGCGCTTCGCCAGCAGACGCACAGGTCGTAGGCCCCGCTGACTGACCCACCCGCCGAGCACAAACGCCAGCAGCGAGCCGACTGACATCGCGAGCCAGAGCTTGAGTCGGTAAGCCCCCAGCATCTGCTCGCGCTCACTTAACAACTTGCCAGCAATCAGGGTCAAGCCGCGATCACCCTGCATGACATGCTGCCAGGCAAGCCGCACTGGTACTGAAGAGTGGCCCTCACCGAGCTGAGCCTGGGCTGCGGCAGGTAACTTGGGCAAGCTCATGCTGACGGGGTTGATTTCGATCAGCACCTGGCCAGTGTCATCGACAATCCACAGCAGGTTGTCGCGATTGCCCAGCATGTTTTCGTAAAGTTTGGGCCGATTTCGTAGTTGCTCGATGCTGTCACTGTCGTTGATCAATGCCTGCATGCGCTCCAGGCGCCCGAGCAGGGCCTGGTCATCGCGCCACGCGACTTCTCGCTGTAACGACTGATAAAGATAAAAACCAATGGAGCCCAGCAGCAGCGCACTGACTAACGCGAACATGACCGCGAGGCGCAAGCTCAGGGCACGCGGAAAGAGTTTCAGGATTGCACCTCAAGCATGTAGCCGATGCCACGCACTGTGTGTATCAACTTTAGTGGGTAAGGATCGTCAACCTTGGCGCGCAGTCGTCGGATGGCGACATCGACCACATTGGTATCACTGTCAAAGTTCATCTGCCAGATCTGTGAGGCAATCAACGAGCGCGATAGCACCTCCCCTTCACGACTGACCAGCAGGTGCAACAGAGCAAACTCCTTGTTGGTTAAGGTCAGGCGCTCACCCCCGCGCGTAACCTTACGTCGCAACAGATCCAGGCTCAGGTCTGCAACCAAGAACTGCTCGACCTCACGGGGCGGTCCCCTGCGCAGCAGAGTACGTACGCGTGCCAACAACTCGGCATAGGAAAAAGGTTTGACCAGGTAATCATCTGCCCCGGATTCAAGCCCCTTGACCCGATCCTCCACAGAGTCCCTGGCGGTAAGAAAAAGCACCGGGGTTTGCCACTTGCGCCGAATAATCTGAAGCAATTGCCATCCGTCCAGGCCCGGCAGCATGACGTCCAGAATGATCAGGTCGAACTCACTTTCCTGCGCCAGATACTGGCCCTCCAGGCCATCCAAGGCGACCTCAACCACATAGCCCGATTCAGTCAGGGCTTTGTGGAGGTAATCCGCTGTTTTCGCTTCATCTTCAACAACCAGGATACGCATCTTTTCCTCCAAAGCTGGAGCATAGGCTAGCGCGCCTCGCTGTTTTTGGCACATTACATCTTGGTAATCATGGGGCAATCATTCTGACGGAATGCACTGGTCATCATGTCTGGCTATGACTCACCCAGACAACACAAAGGAAAAAGCATGCGTATAAGCCTATCGACTTCATTGCTGACGTCACTCGCAATGAGCTCGGCGCTCGCCGTCGCAGCCCCGGATCAAGTTGTGCAGCGCAACGACGTTTCACTGGCCATGGCCAATGATTTGCTAAATGCCGCGCTGGCAGCGTGTCATGCCGATGGCCGTACAAGTGTTGCTGCAATTGTCGACAGTGGAGGCAACTTAGTCGCCCTGCAGCGCGACGATAACGTGGGCCCACACAACACATTAGCAGCCCAACGCAAGGCCTATACCGCCCTATCGACCAAGACGCCAACACGACTATTGGCAGAGCGTGCTCGCAGTACACCCGATGCTGAAAACCTCAACACCCTGAATGAGCTATTGCTACTGGGCGGTGGCGTGCCGCTGTTGTTTGAAGGGCAAGTCATTGGCGCTATCGGAGTGGCCGGTGCCGGTGGGGCAGCATTCGATGAAGGTTGCGCATTAGTCGCTATCAACAAAATTTTACCTGCTGTTAAAAACTAAGGACCTGATCATGACTGTAATAAAAACTTTTTTCGCTGGCGTTGTATTGAGTGTCGTATCGTCATTGGCATTAGCGGCAGCAAACCCGCTCAGCGTGCATGTACTCAACTTACAAGATGGTTTGCCGTCCCCTGGTGTCAATGTCACGTTGGAAAAACAGGACGGCAAGAACTGGAACACGCTCAACAGCGCAGCGACAAACGAGCAAGGTCGTATTCCCGGGCTGTACCCCGATGGTCAGGCCCTGGAAAAAGGCATCTACCGTGTCACCTTCAAAACCGGTGAGTGGTTCAAAGCTCACAAAATCTCCAGCTTCTTTCCAGAGGTACCGGTTATTTTCGAGGTGGACGGTACCGTTGCGCACTACCACATCCCATTACTGCTCAGCCCCTACGGTTTCTCTACCTACAGAGGGAATTGAGCTTCTACCGGACAGAGAGACAAGGCCGCCCCTAATCTCATGGGCGGCATTTGTGCTTGATTATTTGGCATCAACACCCTGTGTTTTATCTACCCGCCACCTCCAGTGGGTAAATCAGTGCAGCGACTTACCTGCCACCAGACCGCGAGCGGCCAGGTTGCCCATCAATGCACGCAGGCCAAACGTCCAGGGTGTAGCCTCATTGCTGTAGGTGACGCGGTTGTGCAGAGCGCCCAGCAGCGGACTGCCGATGCGCACGCTATCGCCCTGTTTGTGAGTGAAGCCGCTGCCCGGCTCTTCACGATCTTGCGTCGGGGCGAACAGGGTGCCGAGAAATAGCATGAAACCGTCTGGGTACTGGTGATCGCTACCCACGGTCTGGGCCACCAACTCCAACGGATCGCGGCTGATCTTCTCCATCGAGCTGCTGCCGCGCAGGATAAAACCGTCATCGCCTTCGACGTCCAACTCGACCACGCAGCAGCGCACATCATCCAGGGAAAAGCTTTCATCGAACAGGCGAATAAATGGGCCGATCGAACACGATGCGTTGTTGTCCTTGGCCTTGCTCAGCAGCAAGGCGCTACGGCCTTCGAAGTCGCGTAGATTGACGTCATTGCCCAGTGTTGCGCCGTGAATATGCCCACGGCTGCTCACCGCCAGAACGATTTCCGGCTCAGGGTTGTTCCATTTCGACCTGGGATGAATACCGACGTCGTTGCCGCTGCCGACAGACGCAAGAACCGGGGCCTTGGTAAATATCTCGGCATCAGGGCCGATGCCCACTTCCAGATACTGCGACCACAACCCCTGCTCGATCAACATATCCTTGAGGCGCGCCGCTTCGGCCGAACCGGGTTTGATCGAGCCCAGGTTATCGCCGATGGCTGACTTGACCAGGCTACGTACGGTTTCGGCCTTGACCGCATCGCCCCCGGCCTGCTCTTCAATCACGCGCTCGATCATGCTCGACGCGAAGGTCACGCCAGCGGCCTTGATCACTTGCAGGTCAACCGGTGGCAGCAGGTACGCCTTGGCAGGGTCAGAGCCCGATCCGGTGTTGGCCAACAGTGCTGCTGTGGTGCAGATGTATCGACCGCGAACGTTGCGAACCGCCTCAAGCGGCGATGCACTTTCCAGTAGATCACTCAACGTTGCGAAGGCTTCGGACAAATCAAATACGCCATCGGCGCGCAGTACGACTGGCGATGGGCCTGCTGTCTTCCCCGGCACCCAGGCTCGCCCGATAAGTGTCCCGTGCAAGCCATCAATCGGGAGGGTGTTTTCACAGGTCAATTTCGCAGTGGGCATAAGGCAATCCCTATCAATTGGATGTCGTTCGGGCAAAAACTAGTGGACTTGATTGATAAATCCCAATGACATATTTTCAGCATTTGATATCGTTTCGTTATCAATCAGGTTGAGTACCGTATGGAAAACGACGAGATTTCATTCGCCAGTGTCAGCAAGTGGCTGAAGATCAAGCACCTGATGCTGGTCGATACGCTGGCCCGGACCCGCAACATGCACACCACCGCCGAGCTGATGAATCTGACCCAGCCCGCCATCAGCAAGATGCTGCGCGACATCGAACTATTATTTGGATTCGCCTTGTTCGAACGGCAGACGCGCAGCATGGCGCTGACTGAACTGGGTGAGTTTGTCGTCCGGTATGCGCGGATGACGCTGGACGACACACAGTCCTTCGTCGATCAACTGAATAAAGTCCGCAAAGGTGGCCATGGTCACTTGAGAGTCGGCGCGATCTTCGCCGCAACGTCGGTGGTGCTGCCCGAAGCCATTACCCGGATCAAACTGGACCGCCCTATGCTGTCCATCGAAGTGATCGAGCAAACCAGCAATCAACTTCTGGAAATGCTCGAGCATAAGAAGCTGGATTTGATCATTGCCCGCTTCACCGATGAGCGTTATCAGCAACCGTTCGAATTTCGGACGCTAGGGCCCGAGCCTTTTTGCCTGGTGGTCAATAGCGGTCACCCCCTCGCGCAACTCGACGAGGTGGCGACCGAACAACTCAGTGACTGGCCGTGGGTCATGTACCCCTTCAATGCGCCCATACGTCGCCAGATGGAAAGCGCCTTCATCGAATTCAACATGCGCACGCCGACCAACACCGTTGAAACCATCTCGATGCCCACTTTCCTGCAGCTCCTGCAGTCGGGACCGATGCTCGCGTTTCTGCCCGAGTCCATGGTTCAGTCGCAGATTCAGATTGGCTTGCTCAAAGTGCTCAACACACCGTTCAAGGTCGAACCGCAGGACTACGGCATCATCACACGCAAGAACGAACCGCTGAGCGAAGCGGCCCGTGACTTTACCGATACCTTGCTGGAGCTCGCCAGGTTGCGCCGCGAAGCCACCAAACATTGAACCTCCATTGCAGGGTCTGAACGCCCAATCGATGAGAGAAAGTTATCAATCAATCCAAAGGTCTCATTAGGCAGCGGTGTCCGGGGGCTCTTATAGTGGCGCGACAAAGGTATGGCGCGGCCCGTGTGCCAGCGACCTCCCACGCTTGATAGCCAGAGAGTCCCCGATGGAATTGATTATGAAAACCGGCGCAGCCGCCGTGCTGCGCCTCAATCCTCTGGACGATGTGCTGATCGCCCGCCGGCCATTGTTGTCGGGTGAAGTCCTCGAACCACAAGGCGTGGTGGTTCGCCAGCCCGTCCCCGCCGGCCATAAGATCGCCTCGCACCGAGTCGAGGCAGGCCAACCTTTGCGTCGTTACGGGCAGATCATCGGGTTTGCGACCGAGGTAATCCAGGCCGGTGACCATGTGCATGTGCACAACCTGGCCATGGGCGACTTCGCCCGCGACTACGCTTTCAGCCACGATGTGAAACCCGAGCAGACGCTGAACGATGCGCCCGTGTTCATGGGAATCGTGCGCCCGGATGGCCGTGTGGCGACACGTAATTACATCGGCATCCTGACGTCGGTGAACTGCTCGGCCACCGTGGCCCGCGCCATCGCCGACCATTTCCGCCGCGACATTAATCCGGCTGCGCTGTTGGCGTACCCTCACGTCGATGGCGTCGTCGCCCTGACCCATTCCGCCGGTTGCGCCGTGGACCCCGCCGGAGAAGGCCTGGCCCTGCTGCGCCGGACATTGGCTGGCTACGCCACCCACGCCAACTTTGCCGCTGTGCTGGTGATCGGCCTGGGCTGCGAAACCAACCAGATCGAAGGGCTGCTCAGCAGCCAAGGTCTGAGCCGCAGCAATACCCTGCGTACGTTCAGTATTCAGGACAGCGGCGGCACCTCCAAGGCGGTCGCCAGCGGCATCGTCCAGGTCAAGTCGTTGCTGGAAGAAGCAAACCAGGTCAAGCGCGAACCGGTGAGTGCCAAGCATCTGCTCGTTGGCCTGCAGTGCGGCGGTTCGGATGGCTATTCCGGGATCACCGCCAACCCTGCGCTGGGTAATGCCGTGGACCGCTTGGTCGCCTGTGGCGGTACGGCAATCCTTTCCGAAACCCCAGAAATCTATGGCGCCGAGCACCTGTTGACTCGCCGTGCCGTCAACCGCGCCGTCGGCGAAAAACTTGTCGCACGGATTCACTGGTGGGAGGCGTATTGCGAACGCAATGGCGCCGAACTGAACAACAACCCGTCCGCCGGCAACAAGGTTGGTGGCTTGACCACGATCTTGGAAAAGTCGCTGGGGGCCGTCGCCAAGGCAGGTTCCAGCAACCTGGTCGATGTGTATGAGTATGCCCAGCAGGTCGGCGCGAAGGGTCTGGTGTTCATGGACACCCCAGGCTACGACCCGGTGTCGGCCACAGGCCAAGTGGCCGGTGGCGCCAACCTGATTGCCTTCACCACGGGACGTGGCTCTGCTTACGGTTGTGCCCCTTCCCCGTCGATCAAATTGGCGACCAATACCGCTTTGTGGAACCGCCAACGCGAGGACATGGACATCAACTGCGGAGAAATCGCCGAAGACACCATGACCATCGAAGCCTGCGGTGAGGCCATCTTCAATCTCATGCTACGCATCGCTTCGGGCGAACGCAGCATGAGCGAACAGCACGGTTACGGCCAGAACGAATTCGTGCCCTGGCAGATCGGCGCTGTCACCTGAGTCGACGGCCCCGCCCACCTCCCCCGACATCCTCTTAAAAGACGATGCGACCCCACCCTTCTGGAGCCAGAAATGTCTACGATCACCGGCCACAACTACATCGGCGGCCAGCGCAGCGCTGCCGGCACTGTCATCATCAAAAGCATTGATGCCAGCACAGGCGAGCAGTTGCCTTACAGTTTCCACCAGGCCACGGTTGAAGAAGTTGACCATGCCGCCAACGCTGCGGCCATCGCGTATCCGGCTTACCGCAGCCTGAGCGCCGCCAAACGTGCCGAATTCCTCGACGCAATCGCCGATGAACTGGACACCCTCGATGATGATTTTGTGGCGCTGGTCTGCCGCGAAACCGCATTGCCCGCTGCCCGTATTCAAGGCGAGCGTGGCCGCACCAGCGGCCAGATGCGCCTGTTCGCCAAGG
This sequence comes from Pseudomonas sp. MF6755, assembly GCF_016405635.1. Classification (NCBI taxonomy): domain Bacteria; kingdom Pseudomonadati; phylum Pseudomonadota; class Gammaproteobacteria; order Pseudomonadales; family Pseudomonadaceae; genus Pseudomonas; species Pseudomonas sp. MF6755. The sequence goes on along the minus strand of NZ_JAEKDA010000009.1, from coordinate 147,085 downwards.
TACTGCGTCGTGGGGATTTCTATGGGGCGCGGATCGATCAGGCACTACCGGAGCGTAAGCCGCTACCGCGCCCGGATCTGCGTCAGTACCGCATTGGCCTCGGGCCGGTGGCGGTGTTTGGTGCGAGTAACTTTCCCCTGGCGTTCTCGACTGCCGGCGGCGACACAGCTTCGGCGTTGGCCGCAGGTTGTCCGGTGGTGTTCAAGGCGCACAGCGGCCACATGGCCACCGCCGAGCTCGTCGCGGGTGCGTTGATTCGCGCCGCCGAAAAAACCGGCATGCCGGCCGGAGTGTTCAACATGATCTACGGCGGCGGGGTTGGCGAAGCGCTGGTCACGCATCCGTCGATTCAGGCAGTGGGTTTCACCGGATCACTCAAGGGTGGCCGCGCGCTGTGCGACATGGCGGCAGCACGTCCACAGCCGATTCCGGTGTTCGCCGAGATGTCGAGCATCAATCCGGTGATCGTCTTGCCCCTGGCGCTGGAGGCGCGGGCCGACAGCGTCGCCCTCGACCTGACCGCTTCGGTGGTTCAGGGTTGTGGTCAGTTCTGCACCAATCCGGGTCTGGTGATCGGTATTCGTTCGCCGCAGTTCAGCGCGTTCGTGCAGCAAGTGGCGCGCTTGATCGGTGATCAACCGGCGCAAACCATGCTCAACGCCGGAACGTTGCGCAGCTATGGCCAAGGCTTGCAAAAACTCCTCGCGCACCCTGGCATAGAGCACCTGGCCGGCAACGCGCAATTGGGCAATCAGGCCCAGCCGCAACTGTTCAAAGCTGATGTCAGCCTTTTGATCGATGGCGATGAAGTCTTGCAGGAAGAAGTGTTCGGCCCGACCACGGTGTTCGTCGAAGTGGCGGATCAGGCGCAGCTCAGTGCCGCGTTGCATGGCCTGCACGGGCAACTGACGGCGACCATCATCGGCGAACCGGCGGACTTCGAACAGTTCGGCGAACTGACCGCGCTACTGGAGCAGAAGGTCGGGCGAATTCTGCTCAACGGCTATCCGACGGGTGTGGAAGTCTGCGATTCGATGGTTCATGGCGGCCCATATCCGGCGACGTCGGATGCGCGCGGCACGTCAGTGGGCACGCTGGCCATTGACCGCTTCCTGCGCCCGGTGTGCTTCCAGAACTTCCCGGACGCCTTGCTGCCCGATGCCTTGAAAGATGCCAACCCTCTAGGTATCGCGCGCTTGGTGAATGGGGTGAGCAGCCGCGACAGCCAGTAAACCTCTACCCTTTCCCATGTTCCTTGAGGTAACCCAACAGCTTGCTGACGGCGGCGGACAATGGCCGAGATTCGCGCGTCAGCAGGCCGATGTTGACCATGGTGATGGGCAACTCCACCGGTAGGATCGCTACCATGCCATAGCGCAGGTAGTGCTCCGCGACGTCATTGGGCACCACGGCGATCATGTCCGAGGCCTCGATCATTGAGGTGGTGGCCAAGATCGACGCAGTTTCAACGATGTCCAGCGTCTGCACCATGCCCCCCGCCTTCAGTGCGCTTTCCACATGGCGACGCATCGGGCTGCCGATCGGATGCAGAATCCAGGTCTGCGTCACCAAGTCAGCCAGGCTCAGTTTTGCGGCCGTGGCCAGTGCGTGCCCGGGACGTGCAATGACGCGCATCTGCTCGCCCTTTTCGAACAGTTGAATATCCAGGCCCTGGCTGTCGATCTGGTCCGGGAGCCGCCCCAGCACCACATCATAATCGCCGCGAATCAGCGCCGGCAGTAGCGCGTCGCTGGTCCCGACTTCAATACAGATACGCACCTTCGGGTTATCCGCCTTGAATGCCAATACGCCCCGGGTCAACAAGGTCGGCACCGGGCCCATCACCGTGCCGATGCGCACCAACCCCGAAGCACCGCGTGCCAGCTCCGCCAACTGCGCTTCGGCATGTTCAAACTCATGAATGGCCCCGTGGGCGTAATGAATCATTACTTCGCCATAGAGCGTCGGTTCCATGCCCCGTGGCAGGCGCTCGAACAGCTTGGCGCCGAGGCGCTCTTCCAACTGCTGCAATAACAGGCTCGCAGCCGGCTGCGTAGTGTGCATTGCGGCGGCCGCGCGACGCAGGTTGCGGAACTCGCCCAGGGCATTGAGCAGTGCAATCTGGCGGCTGGAAATCTTCAGCGGGCTGAAGGTTTTCGCTGGCGCCGAGCTGGCGAGCGTTGGGTCTTTCGACGGCTCTGACATATCAATTTTAATATCCATCTATACGAATCGACGATTATGCCTATATCGCCGACCAACCTACAGTCGAACTCCCAAGTGGTCACCTATAAAAAGAGTTCTCCATGAGCATTCGAATCACCCACCTGAGCGTTCGCGACATTCGTTTCCCTACTTCCCGGTCACTCGACGGCTCTGACGCCATGAACAGCGCGCCAGACTATTCGGCGTCCTACGTGGTATTACACACCGACTCCTCAGGCGGTATGGAAGGCCATGGCCTGACCTTCACCATCGGCCGCGGCAATGAAATCTGTGTGGCCGCCGTGCAATCGCTGGCGCCACTGATCGTCGGCTTGACCCTGGAAGAGATCACCAGCGACATGGGCCGCTTCTGGCACAACATCACCGTGGGTGACAGTCAATTGCGCTGGCTGGGTCCGGAAAAGGGCGTGATACACCTTGCTACTGCCGCCATCGTCAACGCGGTGTGGGACCTGTGGGCCAAGACCGAAGCAAAGCCGGTGTGGAAACTGCTGGCAGACATGACACCCGAGCAACTCGTCGCCTGCCTGGACTTCAGCTATGTGACTGACGCAATCACGCCTGAGGAAGCCATCGCCCTGCTTCGTCGTCAGGCGCCCGGCAAAGCCACGCGTGAAGCAAAGATGCTGCGCGAAGGCTACCCCGGCTACACCACCGCCCCGGGCTGGCTGGGTTACTCTGAAGAGAAAATGCGCCGGCTGGCCCGAGAAGCCGTAGCCGATGGCTGGACTCACTTTAAACAGAAAATCGGCGCCAACCTGGAAGACGACATGCGCCGCGCTGCGATCCTGCGCGAAGAAATTGGCTGGGAACGCACCTTGATGATGGACGCCAACCAAGTCTGGAGCGTTGATGAGTCGGTGGCAAACATGCGTCGCCTGGCCGCTTTCGACCCGTGGTGGATCGAAGAACCGACCAGCCCGGACGATATCCTCGGACACGCAACCATCCGCCAGCGCATTGCACCGATTGGCGTCGCTACCGGTGAACACTGCCATAACCGGGTAATGTTCAAACAGATGTTCCAGGCCCAGGCCCTGGATTTCTGCCAGTTGGACGCCGCACGCCTGGGCGGTCTCAACGAAGTGTTGATTGTGTTGCTGATGGCCGCCAAGTTTGACGTGCCGGTATGCCCGCACGGCGGCGGCGTCGGCTTGTGCGAGTACGTGCAGAACATCTCGCTGTTCGATTACATCGCGGTATCCGGCTCGCTGCAAAATCGTGTTCTGGAATACGTCGATCACTTGCACGAGCACTTCCTGGAACCCGTGGTGATTCGCAACGGCCGCTACATGCCCCCGCAACGGCCCGGCTACAGCATCGAAATGACTGCCGAAACGCTGGAACGCTACCAGTATCCCAATGGCCCGGTTTGGATTGATCTTGCCCAATCCTGACCGCTAAGCAGCATCCGTTCTTACAACGGCACAGTGGCGCCCCTTACACGGGGCGCCATGACACGTGCACCCAACTCTATTAGGACTATAAAAATGACAATCCTAAGCCCCATCGCCGTGACCCAGGCCCCTGGTGCCTGTAACGAGCATCGCTTGACCAACCTGCTGTTGCGCAGACTGATGCCGCTGCTGGTCGTGGTCTATGTCATGAGCTTTCTGGACCGTACCAACATTGCCCTGGCCAAAGCCAGCATGGGCATCGACCTTGGACTTTCCGCTGCGGCGTATGGCTTGGGTGCAGGGTTGTTCTTCCTGACCTACGCGCTGTTCGAAGTGCCCAGCAACCTGATCATGCAAAAGGTCGGCGCGCGATTCTGGATTACTCGCATCATGATCACTTGGGGCCTGCTCTCGACGGGCATGGCGTTCGTCCAGGGTGAAACCTCGTTCTATGTCATGCGCCTGCTGCTGGGCGTCGCCGAAGCGGGCTTGTTTCCAGGTGTCATGCTTTACCTGACCTACTGGTTCAACCGCGAACAACGCGCCCGCGCCACGGGGTATTTTCTGCTCGGTGTTTGCATCGCCAATATTCTCAGCGGCCCGCTGGGCGGTGCCCTGTTGCAGCTCGATGGTTGGCTCGGCTGGCATGGCTGGCAATGGTTGTTCGTACTGGAAGGTTTGCCAGCCGTGGCGCTGGCCTATGTAGTATGGAAGAAACTGCCCGACGGCCCCTCCTCCGCGTCCTGGTTGTCGGCGGCTGACGCTCGGGAAATCCAAGCGCGCTTGGATGCCGAGAGCGACGACGCCCCACAACAAACCCGCCTCAATCAGATGTTGCGCGATAAGCAAATCTGGCTGGCGATCGCCGTCTACTTCGTGCACCAGATCACCATCTACACCGTGATCTTCTTCTTGCCCGGCATTATCGGCAACTACGGCTCATTGACGCCGCTGCAAATCGGTCTGCTGACCTCCGTACCGTGGATCGCCGCCGCCATTGGTGCCGCCACTTTTCCACGTTTGGCCACCTCTGCGCAGCGGTGCCGACGCATTCTATTCTTTGGCCTGCTAACCATGTCTGCCGGACTGCTGGTAGCTTCGTTTTCCAATTCCTATATTGGCCTGATCGGTTTTTCACTGACGGCACTGATGCTGTTCGTCGTGCAGTCGATCATCTTTGTTTTCCCCTCCAGTCGCTTGACTGGAACCGCCCTGGCGGGTGGCCTGGCGTTCGTCACAACGTGCGGGTTGCTGGGTGGCTTTGTCGGCCCATCAGTGATGGGGCTGATCGAACAGACGACAGGTACCACGCGCAATGGGTTGTGGGTAATTGCTGGCTTACTGGTCGTTGCGGCGCTGGTCAGCACGCGCTTGCGACAGGGCCAAGAGCAAACCGCCACCTGAGAGGTCAAGGCAGTGCGCTTCGGGGGTGGCCATATGGGGCCAACCCCGCCATGAAGGTGGAAACGAACATTTACTGCAGGGATCGCCGTCCACGCCGAGAACGGTGAAGATATCAAAGACCCAGTTTCCGATGAATCGTAAGGCCGCTCCGCTTAGAGAGCAGCCTTACGCCTTTGCGGGCCTGGTGGTTGAACCCACGCGCAGTTGCCCTTCAGTAGCGGAACTTGCCGCCATGAATGTCCTGCAGCACCTGCTCAGTCACGCGCACGTAGGTTTCGGTACCCGGCAGCCATGCGTAGACCGGGTCTTCGCCGGTTTGGCCGGGGTCGAACGCTTCGGTCTTCAGCTTGGTTTTCTGATATTTGAACGTGCCGGTGGTTTCCATGTGGGTCTTGATGCGCAGGAACATCGGCACCGCGTAGTGAGGCATCTGGCTTCTGACGAAACGCAGCAGGTCGCAAAAATCCAGTTGCTCCAGTGGGGCCGATGGGGTGATGGCGGCCATTCCGGCGCGACCGTTGGTGTTTTTGATTTCCACACCGTAGGCCACGGCTTCGGCGATGTGGGGGTGTTGCACCATGATATTTTCGACCTCGGTGGTGGAGACGTTTTCGCCTTTCCAGCGGTAAGTGTCTCCCAGGCGGTCGACGAATTGGGCGTGGCCAAAGCCGATATCGCGAATCAGATCGCCGCTGTTGAAGTAACGATCGCCCTTTTCGAAAACGTCGCACAGCACCACTTTTTTGTTCTTCTCTGGATCGGTGTAACCGTCGAACGGGGCGTTGTCGTCGATCTTGGCCAGCAACAACCCCTGGCCACCCTTGCCGACTTTCTGCATGAAACCGTTCGCGCTGCGCCGCGGCTCGCCGGTGTCGTGTTCGTACTCCACCAGCGACCAAGCGTTGAGCGCAAAGCCGATGGTGTTGTCGAAGTTGAGGATGTTGGTAAAGCCGATGTTGCCATCACTGGCGGCATACAGCTCGCAGACCCGCTCGATGTTGAAGCGTGTCTTGAAGTCGATCCACACGCCGGGGCGCAGGCCGTTGCCAATCATTTTCACCACTGGGTTGTCGCCATCGTTGCCGGCTGGAGGCTGGTCGATCAGGTAGCGACACAATTCACCGACGTAGCAAATGGTAGTGGCCTTGAATTTGCGCGCGTCATCCCAGAACTGGCTGGCGCTGAATTTGCGGCGGATGGCGAAACCCGAGGCGCCCGCCAATGCCGAGCCCCAGCTCACGCACAGCCCGGTGCCGTGATAGAGCGGCAAGGTGCAATAGACGATGTCATCGGGGCGCATATCCAGAGCGATCATGCCGAAGCTACCGTAGGCTTTCATCCAGCGGCCGTGCTTGAACACCCCAGCCTTGGGCAAACCGGTAGTGCCGGAGGTGTAAATGTAGAAGCAAGCGTCGTCGGAGTAGACCTGCTGGGTTGTCGCCGGGTTGGCGGTGGAATGCTCTTCGCTGACGCGGGTCAGGTTGACGTAACCCTCAGGCGCAATACCCGCATCGCGCGTGGTGTCGGTGTCAGCCAGGAAGAAAGTGCTCAGCTCATCAATGGCAACGTCGTTACGCACCGCGTCAAAAGAGGGTACCAACTCTTCACCGACGATAATCGCCGAGGGATTGACCAGGTTCAAACTGTGAATCAGGACGTTGTGGGTCTGCGAGGTGTTGAGCATGGCGCAGATACCCCCGATCTTGCTGACGGCCAGCACGCTGACCAGCAATTCCGGGCGATTTTCAATAAAGATGCCGACCACATCGCCCTTTTTCAGGCCACGGTCAAGCAAGTAATGGGCGAAACGGTTGGCCCACTGGTTGACCTGTTCATAACTGAAACGATTGTCCTTGTAGAGCAGCGCCGGTCCTTGAGGGTTGCGCGCAACCGCCTGTTCGAAGGCCCAACCCAGGCCGCAGGGTTGATCAGCCTTGAGCTTGGACACTTTGACGCCCCTGACGAGCCGGGGAATGGCGCGGGTGATCGAGGGGATTTTGCGCAGCATCATGCCCCAGGTAATCATGTCGCTATTGCTACTCATGGCACCTCCTAGTGGATTGACCGTGGCAGGCAGGCGGCTCGACAAGCGCCATGACCAACCGATCGTTTTTATTGTTGTGCACGCCATGTAAAAAGCCCTCACGCAGCGGGGTGCGCGAGGGCGCCTGTTGCCAAGACTTAGAACTCGTCGGCGACCGACTCGAGGATCTTGCCCATCAAGTAAACCGTGGTACGTGCGACTTGTTTGACCGACTCTTTTTCTTCGTCGGTCACGACCCAGCGGTCGATGGCCGCGTTGACTTGCTCGGAGTGTTTCTCGTCGATGATCGCGTGGGCAACAAAGAAGGTAAGTTCTTTATCCGTCAGCTTGAGATGGTTTTTGCATACGTCCATCAAAGGCTCGAGGTGCTCGTAGCAGTCCTCGGCCCAAAAGCTGTAGCCCAGGCGTGGAATGATCCCGCGGCATACAGAGACGAAATCCAGATAGCCGTAGAACGCCTCGGTCGCCGGCAGCATGGGTTTTTCGAACTCGGACTTGTCGACGCCAATGGCGATCAGGTCGTTGTACGCCATGTTTTCATGACCCAGTTCCTCCAACGCATGCTTCATCGCAAAACGCAGCAAGCCAACCTTTTTGTGGTCCTGGTTCCAGCACGCCACCGCTTGGTTGATCGCGTTGTTCTTGGTGTAGTGATACACCTGGACAATCGACTTGATGTAGAGGTCGCGCTGCAACTCGGGGCGTTTCATCATCTGGAAAAAACGGCCGATCTTGATCTTTTCCCATTCGGCATCACAGACGGCTTTCAGCTCTTTACGAAACTCGGTCACTTCAGTCATTTCACTCTCTTCCTTGGCGGGTTGATAAATCGCTTATGACACTTTTTATAATTTCAGGGGAGCACCGACTTACAGGCGCAGCACGGACTTTATGATGTAGATAAACTTGGAGAAGAACCCCAAGCCTTCGATGGTGTCCCAGTGCTCCATCAGCACACCGTTTTCCACACGATAAATATCGATCACCTTGTAATTCACCGTGAAGAACTTGTGCCTGGCCCAATGTTTGGCATACAGGAAAACATAATCGCCTTCGGCACAGACTCGCTCAATTTGGGTGCCTGACTCGGGGAATGTCTTGAAGAACTGCGTAAAGTAGGTCTTGAAGCCTTCGCGGCGCGGTGGAATAAATACGTTATTGTGTTGTACATATTCCTCCGCAATCAATGTATCGGCGACCGCCAGTTCACGCTGGCCAAACATGCGCTCGTAAAACTCGATGACCACTTCTTTGTTCCTGGCTTCCATCTTGGATCAACCTCAATATTGTCGTTATTTTGGGATGCTCAGACCGCCAGCGGGAGCCTCGCGGTTCGGGCGGCCAAGGTGTGGCGAATCAAGTCATCAATGTCCATCAGGTCTGCGGGGCAGCTTTGCAGGCCGAAGAACGGCGTGACCGATGGCAACAGATCGCCTTTGTACAGAGCGTAGTAGTGTTCGCCGCGGGCTTTGATTTGGAAGAAAATACCGTCCTGATCAAAGACAAAGCTGTCGAACTTCGGCGCCAGCCTTGGTTTCACGTAGGTGATGAATTTTCTGTAGCCGCCTTGCAGGGCAACCAGCGAGGCACCGGTCATGGCCAATCCGTTGACCACATTCTTGACCGGGGAATGCTTGTCGACAATAAGTCGCGAGAGTTCGACGCAGTCATGCTCATAATTGGGCCCGGAGAACTGCACCAGTTGTTCATGGCTGATGAACTCGCCCGACTCGTGAGGGAAAGGCGTAATACGCTGGGTGCCGATAATTTCACCATCATAATAAAAGCCAAACACATAAGAGCGCGGATCGTACTCATCCAGGCAGACGGTGTCGTCTACCGAGTTACCAAACAACGTTTTGTAATAAACCTTTCGTTGCCCATACAACCGGTTGCGGGCACGAGACAGTTCGGAAAACTGCGCAGGCGTAACCACTTGCCTGACTTTGACTTTGTCAGACTGACACAAGTCTTGAAGTACTGAATCATAGAAACTGTAGATTGCCGAACCGGCTGGCTCATCGTTTACCAACTGCATACTTGCCGAAGGCAAGGCAGTCATATTACTTGCGAGTGACGGCATGAAAATCCCCTTCTTATTGTGATTTTTATTATTTATTTCAGCCCAGCGCACACTTAAGTTTCCACAGTTCAATACATGGCTGCGCCTCCTTGCGTAGATGTCTACAGGTGGTTGATTTGCGCACTGCACGCAGCAAGGCATTCACTCCTCTTAGTGCGGGCGTGCCTTTAGACTAAAGCGACTTACGGTTAAAAGGGTGGCAGCGAGGTCAAGGCTCGACGGATCTGCTCTGCGCGCTCGCCCAACACTTGGGGCGTAGCGAGCGGAAGGTCTGCATGACCCAGGTTGAAACCATCACCGACAAAACGGGCCAGCACATGCAGGTGGGCGTGGCCCACGGTTTGGCCGGCCACAGCGCCATCGCACAGCAGTAGGTTGATTCCTTCGCAGGGTTGTTCATTGAAGCTCAAGCCGCTTTCGCGCAGAGCGGCGGCCAACCGTTGACCCACACGCATCATGTGGCCAAAGGTTTGAGGAGGGATATCACCCAGGCCACTTGCGTGAACCTTGGGAATGACCAGGACATGGCCTGGCGTAATCGGCTGGATGGAAAGAAAGGCCAGGCATTGCTCGTCTTCGTAGACAACGGCAGCCGGTGATGCTTTGTTGGCGATTGCACAGAACATGCAGTTCACGGATAGCTCCCTCTATTGTTGTGGTGCATACCCGGTGGAGGCATGAAGATCCGGGATGCTACGGTCCGAATTCCATTGCAGACCTGACAGCGTTGAACGCTTAGCTTGAGGGTGAAATTACGCTGGGGATTCCACAGCTGTACACGGGAGTTTTGAAATGTTTTGTATCTGAACTGCTGAAAAACACATAACAAGTTGATTTAATTTAATTTTTCTTAGGTGGATTTTGTACCTGTCCCTGAAAAACGGTACAGGCCACGACTGGATATCACATCAAACCGTTTCAGGTCTGGAAGGTGTTCTCTCTAATGCGCTGCTTAGGTCGCTCCGTTGCGCGAACAAATAAAGCCGCGCGGGGACAACCTGGCTCAGCATCTCGCGTTGTTCGATTCCGCTCAGGAGGTGCATCAGGTCGTGGCGATTGATTTCGTAGATGGACCACCGGCCGAGCGTTGGCAGGGTGTCTTTTTTGAAGAGTCTCAGGATCTGCGAGAGTGTGCTCTGACGCCCCTCTCCAAGCTGCTCCAGCAAAAAACCAACTCAGTGCGCGTCCGAATTCAAGACTCTCATTCAGGACTTAAACACACCGGATAGTGCTGGATTTCAGTGGTTCCCACAGGAACGAAAAAAGGACCCGAAGGTCCTTTTTTCAATCACTTACAGAATTCACTGAAACTCTGTAGCGTTATGTTTGGAGCGGGAAACGAGACTCGAACTCGCGACCCCGACCTTGGCAAGGTCGTGCTCTACCAACTGAGCTATTCCCGCTTGGTGATGCGCATTCTATAGAAATCTCAGAACCCGTCAACCCCTTGATTCAAAAAAGTTTTATTTCTTTTCAACGGTCGTGCGCAGATGCGGCCAGGCGGCGCGCAGATATTGGAGCATGGACCACAGGGTCAGGCCGGCGGCGATCAGCAGCAAGGCGTAGCCGGTGAGGACCCAGAACGAGAAGTCCGACGGGTTGGCCAGCAGGATGACCAGTGCGAGCATCTGCGCGGCGGTTTTCCATTTGCCCATGTTCGACACGGCGACGTGGGCGCGGGCGCCAATTTCGGCCATCCATTCGCGCAGGGCCGAGACGACGATCTCGCGGCCGATGATCACGGCGGCCGGCAGGGTCAGCCACAGATTGCCGTGCTCCTGCACCAGCAGCACCAGGGCGACGGCCACCATGAGTTTGTCGGCCACCGGGTCGAGGAACGCACCGAAAGGCGTGCTCTGTTCCAGGCGGCGCGCCAGGTAGCCGTCGAGCCAGTCGGTGGCGGCTGCGAAGGCGAAGACCGAGCTGGAGGCTACATAACTCCATTCATACGGCAAATAAAACAACAAAATGAAAATCGGGATAAGCAGGACACGTAGAACGGTAATCAGATTAGGGATATTCATCGGCACAACTGGCTACGAGGTGAGAAGGCATTCTATTCGCTGTGCAGGTTTGCATAAATCAGCTCAGCGAGCTTTTTACTGATACCGGGTGCTTTGGCTATCTCCTCAATGCTGGCACGGGATAGCTCCTGCAAGCCACCAAAATGTTTAAGCAAGTCGCGACGCCGGGTCGGGCCTACCCCGGCAACCCCTTCCAGGGTTGAAGTTCGCCGGGTTTTGCCACGGCGCGCACGGTGGCCGGTAATGGCGAAACGGTGGGCTTCGTCGCGAATCTGTTGAATCAGGTGCAGTGCGGGTGAGTCGCCCTTCAAAGTGAACTCATGGGCGGCATCATTCAAGTATAACGTCTCGAAACCTGCCTTGCGCGTGGCGCCCTTGGCCACGCCGAGCAAGATCAGGTCGGGCACGGCCAGCTCGTTGAGCACGTCTCGCGCCATGGACAACTGGCCCTTGCCGCCGTCCACCAGCAGGATATCGGGCAGCTTGCCCTCCCCGTCCTTCAACTTGCTGAAACGCCGCGTGAGTGCCTGGTGCATGGCGGCGTAGTCATCGCCGGCGGTAACGCCTTCGATGTTGTAGCGCCGGTAGTCGGACTTGATCGGCCCTTCCGGTCCGAACACCACGCAAGAAGCCACCGTCGCCTCACCGCTGGAGTGGCTGATGTCGTAGCACTCCAGGCGCTGGGGCGGCTCGTCCAGGTTGAGCACCTCGGCCAGGGCGTCGAAGCGTGCGGCAACGTGTTGACGATTCGCCAGGCGCGCGCCCAGGGCCTGTTCGGCATTGGTCACGGCCAGTTGCTGCCAGCGCGCACGGGTGCCGCGTACGCGGTGGCTGATGTCCAGCTCGCGGCCGCGCAGCTCGTGGATAGCCTCGATCAAGGTGGGGAAATCTTCATGCACCACGTTGACGATCAGCTCAGACGGCAGGTCGCGCTCAGGGCTGCTGACGTAGTACTGGCCAAGGAACGCGGCCATCACCTCGGCAACCTCTTCGTCGATACCGGTCTGCGGGAAGAAGTTCTTGCTACCCAGCACCCGGCCAGCGCGCACGCTGATCAGGTGCACACAAGCGCCGCCCGGGTTGACGAAGGCGGCGATCACGTCGACGTCGCCGGTGCCACCTTCCATGCTTTGCTGGTCCTGGACGCGGCGCAGCAAGGAGATCTGGTCGCGCAGTTCGGCGGCCTTCTCGAAATCCAGGGTGCTGGCGGCCTGCTCCATGGCACCGGACAGCTCATCGGTGAGCGCGTTACTGCGCCCTTCAAGGAACATCACCGAGTGGCGCACATCCTCGGCGTACTCTGCCTGTTCCACCAGGCCCACGCAGGGTGCCTTGCAGCGCTTGATCTGGTATTGCAGGCACGGTCGCGTGCGGTTCTTGTAGAAACTGTCTTCGCACTGGCGCACAAAAAAGGTTTTTTGCAGCAGGCTCAGGCTTTCACGAATCGCACCCGCACTGGGATAAGGCCCGAAGTACTTGCCCTTCTGCTTCTTTGCCCCACGGTGAATGCTCAGGCGTGGGAAATTGCCGTCCGATAAAAACACATAAGGGTAGGATTTATCGTCGCGCAGCAGGATGTTGTAGGGCGGCCGCCACTCCTTGATCAGCGTCTGCTCAAGCAGCAGCGCCTCGGTTTCATTAGCGGTGATGGTGGTTTCGACCTGGGCGATACGCGCCACCAGGGCAGCGGTTTTCGGCGCCAGGCCGGTCTTGCGAAAGTAGCTCGCCAGACGGTTCTTCAGATTTTTGGCCTTGCCCACGTACAGCAGGCGGGCCTCGCTGTCGAACATGCGGTATACGCCGGGGCGGCCACTGCAGGTGGAGAGAAAGGCACTTGGATCAAACGGTGTGGTCATGTCAGGCGCTGGCGTCCACCATGCCGTGGCGCACCGCGAGCAGGGTCAATTCAACATCACTGCTGATGGCGAGCTTCTCGAAGATGCGATAGCGGTAGGTGTTAACAGTCTTGGGCGACAGGCACAGTTTGTCGGAAATCGTCTGCACCTTCTGGCAACCGACGATCATCAGGGCGATCTGGATTTCCCGCTCCGACAGCGCGTCAAAAGGCGAATCACTGGTGGGCTGGAACGACTTGATAGCCAATTGCTGGGCAATCTGCGGGCTGATGTAGCGCTGGCCGGCAAAGACCAGGCGAATGGCTTGTACCATCTCCGCCAGGCCCGCGCCTTTAGTGAGATAACCGGCGGCACCGGCCTGCAGCAGGCGAGTCGGGAAAGGGTCTTCCTCGCACACTGTCACTACCACGACCTTGATATCCGGATGACTGCGCAACAATTTGGTCGTGGCACCCAGACCGCCGATCCCAGGCATCTTGACGTCCATCAGCACCACATCGGGCTTCAGCTCTCGGGCCTTGATCAGGGACTCCTCCCCCGACTCCGCCTGGCCGACCACTTGCAGGCCATCGATGTCAGCCAGCATTCGTGTAATGCCTGTACGAACGAGATCATGGTCATCGACTACTAGCACCCTAATCAAGCAGACACCTCGCGATATGGTCTTATAGGTTGCTGAACACCTTAACAAAAAACCAAGGCGCAGACCTAGTTGCAAGTGGCATATATATAGAGATTCAACGCGCTGTGGCTGTTCGCCGGGTGGCGAGCAACGCTGTTTCCTGGGTGAAAGGTCAGGAATCCTGGGGTTGTGGCTTGGCTTTTGCGTTCAATACGGATGAATGTTCGGCCAAGGTACTGGTCAGGCGACGAATTGCATCCTGGTCTTCCTTGAACATCGCGCGGTAGTTAGCCAGCACTTTTTCTTCGTTCTGGCTGACGTTATCCAGTTGGATCGGCGTTGGGCTGCCGGTCAACACGTACAGGACGTCTACACCTCTTTCGGCGACACGGGACAGATAGTCGGCCTTGGGTGCGCGACCGCCACTTTCATATTTGCCTTGTGCGTTGGCTTCAACACCCCCTATTTCACCAAAAGCTTTTTGCGACAAGCCAAGCCGCTCTCTTTCTTGCCTTAAGCGCGAACCGATTCCATTCATTTAGATGTATGACCCTGAATTTGCACACCCTGAGAGGTGATACACCATCACTTCGTTAAACAAATTTGTAAGCAGTGACTGACAGCAGTATGCGCTTATTCGTACAGCGTGCTTGTTTTAGTCCGGTGTGAGTGCGCGACACTCCCGCTCCATGCGCCAGAAGCAGTCCTCTTCACCCACAATGCACAACCCCAGGCGCTGATACAGCCTTTTTGCCGGGTTGGTCTTGAACACGGTCAAGCGTAAAAAACCCAGGCCCTCGGTGCCTGTCTTGAGCGCCATCTGTTCCAGCACCCAACTGCCCGCACCCTGCTTGCGGCAGTGTTCCAGCATGTGCAACTCACGAATATACAAGGCCTTTTCGTCGCGACTCAGACTGACAAACCCCATTACGCCATCATCGTTGCACACCAGCCAGTTCTCGCGACCCGCCCAGGCGGTGTCGAAGCCGTCGTTGGACCACAGCAAACCGTACTGCAGGTAGTAGCGGTTCATGGCTTGATAGGTGAGGCTTCGGGCAAACGGCAGGTCCTGGTCCGTCGCCTGGCGCAGGTGAAACGCCATGTTAGACAGCGACCACTTGGCCAGCCCACAGCCCATCCTCGCGACGGGCGATCACCAACGCGTCGCCGACCCCGGGTGCAGCGGCAAGCAAGTTGCCATCCCCGGTCCAGATCGCACTGCGCCCTGCACAGGCCCAGCCTCCCGAAGGGCCACCATGATTAGCCATCAGTACCAGCATGCCATGCTCGGCTGCATAGCCTTGAAGCAGCGCGCTGTCCGCCGCGTAGCCACCCTCACTCACCAGCACGCCGGCCGCATACGCCGTGGCACCCGCTTCAGCCGCACGCCGTGGGTGGCTGGCGTGGGAAAAGTCCGCGCACACCGCCAGCGCAATGCGCTCATCTCCCCACGCCAGGATCTCGCCGCCCTGCCCGGCTACAAATGCCAGCTCTTCGCCAGAGTGCAGATGCTGCTTGGTGTAGACGCCCACTGAACCGTCCGCTCCCAGCACCAGCGCGCCAATCAGCACGCCCGCGTGTGGCGCCAGCCGTACCGGCATGCCCACCACTGCCGTCAATCGCAGCTCCCGCGCCATCTCACGCAGCGGAACCAACACCGCGCTCTCGGGGGTAATAGCCAAGTCCGCCGCCAGGAAGGGTTCATAGCCCGTCAACGACAATTCCGGAAAGACCAACCATTGCACACCCTGCTCTGCCGCGGCCCGCATCATGGCAAGGTGCCGCTGGATATTGGCCGCTACGTCGCCGGGGATGGAAATGGTTTGCGCGGCAGCAAGGGTCAAGGCAGTCATGGTCGCGTCCTGGCAATCATTGTTTAAGTGTCATCAGCATATCGGCACACACCCATAGCCGTAAGTCCCCCCACACGATAGAAATTACTGATTGAATCCACCGGTACGCCTCTAGTAAGCTCCCCCCATCATTTGGAGAGCCACCATGTTGCAACTCACCCACACTCAGGTTTGCCCTGCTGCCAGCGCCTTGCGCTCGGTGTCGGCCACCCGTGTGAACGGTTCGAGCGCACTGGCCGGCTTTTATTTTGGGTATTGGTTTAGCCACTGGCGCGCCTGATACCTGAAATCGGCGCCCACTACTCAAGGGGTCGCCTACCAGAGAAATCTAAACCCCCGGTCGGCTCCCCGACCGGGGGTTTTGTTTTTTCAGCCTCTAATAATTTGTTTGCTCAAGACCACTTAAAGGAATCAAGCCATGAACTACGCCACCTATTACCGCTACGACACTTGCACTGCATGGCGATTTAGCCAGCTCCGTTCGGGACAGCCTGCCGCCTCCGACCGGTCACCCCGTGGTGGCAAGCCAACACACGTAGCCGATACGGCCAATTGTCGAACACCCCAGTAGGCCAAGCGCGCGGGAATCGCCCGCCGCTTGCCCAGGAAGCCTTGAATATGAACTCCTCCGTCGCCGCTTTGCCCCGCTCTGCCATGAAAAGCGCCCTGTCTTGCGCCAATGAAGCCCTGACCCAGCGCCTGCCCAGCTCCCTTGAACTCAAGCACCAACTGCCCCTCAGCCCGTTCCTCAATGAACAGATCCACGCCCACCGCCAAGCGGTGCGCGCCATCCTCAATGGTGAAGATTCACGCCTGCTGGTGATAGTGGGCCCGTGCTCGATACACGATCCGGAATCGGCCATGGAATACGCACGCAACCTGAAGAAGCTGGCGCTTGAAGTCAGCGACCAGATGCTGCTGGTGATCCGCGCCTACGTAGAAAAACCCCGCACCACCATCGGTTGGAAAGGCCTGGCCTACGATCCGCACCTGGACGGCAGCGATGACATGGCCGCCGGCCTGACCCTGTCCCGCGAGCTGATGCGTGAAATGCTGCGCCTGGGCTTGCCGATCGCCACCGAGCTGCTGCAACCCATGGCTGCCGGCTACTTCGATGACCTGCTCAGTTGGGTCGCGATTGGCGCGCGCACCACTGAATCGCAGATCCACCGCGAAATGGCCAGCGGCCTGGGCATGCCTGTGGGCTTCAAGAATGGTACCGACGGCGGCGTCGCGATTGCCTGTGATGCGATGCGGTCCGCCTTCCACCCGCACCGCCATTTCGGCGTCGACAGCCAAGGCCACCCGGCGATCATCCAGACCCCAGGCAACCCCGACACTCATCTGGTACTGCGCGGTGGTCATCGCGGGCCGAACTACGATGCGCAGAGCGTGGCCCAGGTGAAGCAGGATCTGGCCAAGTCCAAAGTGGCGGCGCGAATCATGGTCGATTGCAGCCATGCCAACAGCGGCAAAGACCCGCTGCGCCAGCCGGCGGTATTCAACGACGTGCTGGAGCAGCGCTTGCAGGGTGATACGTCGCTGATCGGCATGATGCTTGAAAGCCACCTTTTCGAAGGCTGCCAGCCGTTGAGCCCTTCGATGAAGTACGGCGTGTCGGTCACCGATGGCTGCCTGGGCTGGAACGGTACCGAGCAGTTGTTGCGCGATGCGGCCGAGCGATTGCGGGACCACCGCAAACCGACTGACGGATAAAGATCAAAAAATATGGGAGGGGCAGCAGGAATGGGAAAGTTGACGAACGGTCGTGCGAATGTTCAGATGCCCTCCTGTTTCAGGTGCCCCCTGCCGCCGTGCTTGGGGTGAAACGGGAAACCGGTACGCTCGCTCGAGCAAGTCCGGTGCTGCCCCCGCAACGGTATATGCGTGATCCCTTCGATACACCACTGTGGCCATCGCGCCATGGGAAGGTGGAGGTATCCAGACGCATGAGCCCGGAGACCGGCCTGGAATTTCTGTTTGGCAAACTCCTGCGGTGGGCGGGCATGGGCCGGTATTGGCGTGTGCTCGATGCCTTCTCCTGCGTGCTTCTGCGAAGATACTTTCGAGAAGACTATGATTCGACGTTCATTCACTCCCTTGATCGGCTACCTGTTCAGCCCGTTGCTGCTGGCTGACGACAACGCCCTGATACTCAACCCGCAAATCGTCTCGGCGCCATCGGTGGAGTCCACCACCGTCGCAGCCATGGCCCAATACGGCAGTAAAGTCGAGGTGGTCAGCCGCGAACAGATCGAGCGGGCCGGACCTGCCGCCGACGTATCCCGGGTGATGCAGATGTTCATTCCCGGGCTGTACGTAGCGCCGAAGAACGGCCCGTTCGACTACGGTACCTATTCCCTGCTCGGCGGGCGCAACGATGACACCCTGATTCTGCTCGACGGCGTGCGCCTGAACAATCGCCTGTACGGCGGCCTGTACCTCGACACCCTGCCGGCCAACGCTATCGAACGCATCGAAGTACTCAAGGGTGGCCAGAGCCTGCTGTTCGGCACCCAGGCAGTCTCGGGGGTGATCAATATCGTCACCCGCAGCCCACAAACGCGTACGGCTTCCGGCGAAGTGAACCTTGGGGTCGATACCTTCGGTGGCACCACCGGCGACGCGCGGGTCGAGAAAATCTTCAACAACGGTTGGGGCGACCTGGGCTTATTGGCCTACGTCAGCCGCAATGCGTCCGAGGGCTACCAACCGTTTCGCAACCGCGATATGAAAAACGTCACGGACAAACGACGCTCCTACGAAGTCACCACCTTCGGCACCAAGGCCATTCAATCCATTGGCGACGATTCGCGCCTGGAACTGTTCTACCAATACGCCGATGCCAATCTGGATTTCGCCCGCCCGGTGGCTTCCCACAAGACCACCAACGACCGCGTTCAGCAGATCGCCACGGCGACCTTCGAGCAGAACATCAACGAACGCCTGAGCTATTTCGTCAAGGGCCATATCAACGATTGGGACACCCGTTATACCCGCATCAACAACCTCGAAGGCGGTGGTACGAAGGTCATCAACCATAACGACTACTGGGGTTTTACCGACTGGGGCGTGCAAGCCGAGGGCAAGGCCGAGTTGCCGGGAGGGCATGTGTTGATCGTCGGCAGCGATAACCAATGGTTCAAGGGCCAGGACGATGTGCTGGTAATCGACGACAACAAAGCCCAGGCCCACGCGCTGTACACCCAACTGCGCCCACAGATCGACGCCATGCCCGACTGGCATCCCAGCATTGGCGTGCGCCACGAGGCCATGAGCGGCGGTGACAGTGCCACCGTCGGCATGCTCACCTCGCTCTACGACCTCAACGATAACTGGGCAGTACGCGGCCAATACGGCACGGCTTACAAGCTGCCCAACGCCGAGCAGCTATTCGTCAATGAAGATGACGAAAAGGGCAACCGCAACCTCAAGCCGGAAAAAAGCCGCAACGCCGAACTGGGTATCGACTACAAGGGCCTGCTTGCCGGGCGCGATTTCAACGCCAGCGTGACCCTGTTCAAGCGCAAGATCACCGACCTGATCACCCTGGACGGTGTGCAGTGGGTCAATGGCCAGGGCCAGATCCAGATGCGCGGTTTCGAGGCCGACGCCAAGCTGGCGCTCAACAACCAATGGAGCGTGCAGGCGGACATGACCCGCAACCTTACCGAGTCGCGTGCCGGAGTCACCATCAACGATATCCCGAGCTTCTTTGCCCGTTCACGCATTGGTTTCGAATCGGAAAACCGCTTGTGGGGTGCAGGTGCGGCCATCCGTTATATTCGCGATGTCATCAGCTCCAAGCAGGTCGAGTACGGTCATTATTCGGTGGTAGACGCAGACGCCTATCGCTACCTGGACACTGCGCACCAGCACCGCGTGAGCCTGCTGGTGGAAAACCTGTTCGACCGCGACTACGTCACCAGCCGCTCCAACAACGTCGACAACCTGGGCCGACCGTTCACCTCAGAGGTGCGTTATACGTATCGCTTCTGATGACCGACATCATACAAATCGACGGGGTGGATACCCATCCCGACTGGTCGCGTATCCCCGACCACGCCCACCATGTATTGCTGTGCACTGGCCCGCGCTGCACCCAGCGCGGTGCCTTGCAGCTGTGGAAAACCCTGCGCCGCCGCTTGCTGGAACACCGGCGCATCGAAGTGCCCGGCGGCGTGCTATTGACCCGCACCCATTGCCAATTCCCCTGCAACCTGGGGCCGGTGCTCACGGTGTACCCACAGCGTTGCTGGTACGGCGTACACAGCAAGGCCGATGTGATACGCCTGGTGGATGTGCACCTGGTGGGCGGTGAGGTGGTCGATGAGATGCTGATCCAGGAGCGCTCATGAAAGTGCCGTGGTTAAGCGTGGGTGCCCTGCTCTGCAGCGCGCCGGTACTGGCGGACAGCTACCGCAATTGCGCCCAGGCCTGGACGCTGCCGCACACACCGCCTTCACGCATCGTCGCCCTCAATCAACACGCGGCCGACCTGCTGCTGGCCCTGGATGCCGGGCCATCACTGGTCGGGGTGGCTTACTTGGATGACGACGGTATGCCCCATCGACAGGGCAGGTACTTCGAAGTGCCAGTGATTGCCGCCAAATACCCCTCCAGCGAAGTGTTGTATGCGCAGCGCCCCGACTTGGTGGTAGGTGGCTTCGCCAGCGCGTTCGGCAACGGTGTGACCTCCCGCACCGGTCTGGCCGATAACGGCGTGGCATCCTACCTGCTTGAATCTGCATGCGCCGGGCACACGCTGGATTACTTCGGACATATCCGCCAGGACCTGCGCTCCCTCGGCGCCCTGCTGCACAAGACCCAGCGCGCCCAGGCATTGAGCGATGCACTGGATGCCGACTTGCGGCAGGCCCAGGCAATGGCGAGCGATGCCAGCCCCGTGTCGGTGTTTTACTTGGACAGTGAGGTCAACGGCCTCGACAGCGAAGGCCAACGGGGCTTTGTCACCGCCCTGCTGGCCGCATCCGGTGCCCGAAACGTGATGGCTGATATACCCCTTTCACGTGTCACCGTGAGCAGCGAAACCTTGCTGATAAAGGATCCGGACGTCATTGTGCTGGCCGACGCCCTGTGGTCCCCCGCCAGCCGCAAGCGCCAGTTACTGACCACCGACCCGGTATTGTCGAAGTTGCGAGCGGTGCGTGAGAACCGGATGATCGCTATCCCGTTTACCCATTTGGTGCCCAACATCGGCAGCGGCCAGGTGGCGCTTGAATTGGCCCGAAAACTCAAGGCCAGCGCGCCGTACAACGCGCCTGCGGCATCCCGCGTGGTTGAGAACGCCCCCTAGACCCGGGCCACCGGCACGCGGGATAGCTCACGCAGCCACGGTAATACCCGCAGGCCCTGAGCAGCCTCGGATGGATCGACGATGTCGATGAAGTGTTCGAGGTTGACGATGTCCGGCACGCCCGGCAGACGCACCCGCACCGCCGGGGTTACGCCGGCAGGGGCGCCCAGGTCCAGATGTTCGTATACCAGCACATGATGCACATGAAGCTGAGGCCCATAGGGATGGGCCATCAGCCCCGCGTTGATGATCAGCACATCGAAGGGTTCAGCAGGAATGGCGGTAAGAATCTGGACCTCTTCGAGAGTCTGCACCGGCACAATCCGGTAATACCCCAATTGGTTAAGCATTTTCTCGATGTGCAAGCGTTGCAGATGCTGTTCATCAGCAATCAGGATGGTCAGTGCTTTGTTTGGCATGGCAAACCCTTGGGCAGGCAGCGCTCGGCAGTGAGCGTCGGCCATTTTCCAGACATATGCCGACGACAAAATCAGGCATATTCCCAGTTCATGTAGGAGTTCTCCCAAATACTCCGAATGGTGATGAGCCACGGTCAAGGCTGATTGCAATAAGCGCTCAAGCCATGATGCAAAACATCGATCGCCTCACCCACGGCCTCAACCGCTTGCCCTAATGCCTGGCGGTCGCGCTGTTCACACGCCGCCTCCAATGCCTCGCACCCATCGATCAACCGATGCGCCTTGACCATCCGCGCGCCCCCCTTGGCACGATGGGCCAGGTCGTGCAGCTTGGCAAAGTCAACCTGGCTTGCCAGCAGTGGCAACAAGGCACGATCTGCCTCCAGACTTTCGAGCAACGGCGCCAGCAACTCGACCAGCGCGGGGTGATCATCCCCCGTCAACGCAACCAGCCCGCTCAAGTCAAACGTCGCCAGCTGCGACGGGCCAAGGTCGGCCGAGCGCGAGGCCAACGCCAACCGCAAGTCATCAAGCCCGGTAGGCTTGAACAGGCAGCCATCCATGCCTGCTTGCCGACAACGCTCAGCTTCCTCAGGCTGTGCGTTGGCGGTGAACCCCAACAGCAGGCAGGGTGCCAAGCCGCGTTCATGCTCTTGTGCGCGAATCTCCTGTGCCAACTGATAGCCGTTCTTGAGCGGCATATTGCAATCGGTAATGACACCGTCGAACTGTCCGGCGCGCCATTGTTCAACCCCTTGAACACCATCCTCGGCCGTGGTGATGCGGTGGCCCAGGAAACTCAACTGGCGCGCCAACAGCAAACGGTTGGCCGGGTAGTCGTCCACCACCAGAATACTCAGCGCGCGGCCCTGAGGTGCCACATCACCCGAGGGTGCCGCTCGGGCCGGCAACGTGTCTGTCGTGGCCAGCGCCAAGCTCACATCCACTCGTGTGCCATGCCCCAGCACGCTGCTCAAGTGCAGTTGGCCGCCCATCATTTCGCACAAGCTGCGGCTGATCACCAACCCCAGGCCAGAACCGCTGCGGGCCGACTGCTGGTTATTGGTGCCTTGGATAAACAAACTGAACAACCGCTTCTGGTCCTCGACGCTGATACCAATACCGGTGTCTTGCACCCATAACTGCAGTTTCAACCGATCGCCTTCGACCGCGGTCTGAGCACAGAGGCTTACCTGACCCTTGGCGGTGAACTTGATGGCATTGCTCAGCAGGTTCGACACCACCTGCTTGAATCGCAGCGGGTCGACCAACACCGTCCGGTCACTCAATGGGTCGAGCTCAACGTGCAGCGCCAGCCCCTTGGCCCGCGCCAACCCCTCGAACACGCGCGCCACGGACGCCAGCAGCTCATGCAGGTTGGCCGGTTCCAGGCTCAGCGACAAATGCCCGGACTCGATTCGCGCAATATCAAGAATATCGCCAATCAACTCCAACATGCCGCGCGAGGCCACCGATGCCACCTCCAATGCGTCGCGGTCGGCCCGCCCCTGCTCAGCATTTTTCAAGGCCAGCTCGATCATGCCGATCACCGCATTCATTGGCGTGCGGATCTCGTGGCTCATAGTCGCCAGGAAAGTGGTCTTGGCGCGGTTGGCGGCATCGGCATCGTCCTTGGCCTCCTGCAACTGGCCCAGCAGCCGATGCCGTTCGCTCACGTCTACCCAGCCGGCAATCATGCCCACCACCTTCTCGTCGCCGTCGCGGTAGGGCAGCATCCACTGGTAAATGGTCAGCACATCGCCATTGGGCACCTTGAGTATCCGGTCATGAATCTGCGGCTCGCCCCCGGCCATCAAACGCAGGTAATCCTCCTGAAACGACTGGGCCTGTGGAGGGTTGTCGGTGTCGGTTTCCACCACAGTCCGGCCGATCACGTCTTCAAGCTTGTAACCAAACACATCGAGGTACGCGTTATTGCAGGCCATCAACCGCCCCTGGCGGTCGCGCACGTAAATTGGGTGTGGAGTGCCATCTATCAACACACTCATGAACCGCATCTGATCGCTAAGCGCCCGCTCGGCCTGCACGCGCTTACGAATCAGACTGCGCAGGTAGATAACCCAGCCCAGCGTGACCACCAACAACAGCGCGGCCAACCCGAAGCCTTGAATGATCACGCTGCGATAACGCAGCCAATAGCTGTCTTCAATGATGACTTCGCTGCGCCATTGGCCAATCAATTCGTCCATTTCCTGCGGTGTGATGCTCAGCAGTGCCTTGTCCAGGATCGAATACAGCTCCAACTGGCTGCGATTGACCCCAAAGGTCACCCGTGCCGGCTCAGTTCCGACTGTGCTGGTGATTCGTAAACGGTCGCGGTAATGCCGGGCAATCAGATAGCGCGCACTGATCAGTGAATTGACCGCACCATCAGCGTCACCATTGGCCACCAGCGCCATAGCTTGCTGCGGGTTCTCCACGTCGACGAACACAATCCCTGGAAAATCCTGCGAGATCTCATCATGCAGGCCATTGCCGATCACCATGGCCAGGCGTCTGCCGACCATATCCTCCAGCGTGAGCGGGCTGTGCGGGCTGTCACGGGTCACCAGTACAAATGGATTGGTCAGGTAGGGCCGGGTAAAGCGCACCTTTTCGGCACGCTCCACACTGGGGGTGACGACCGCCAGCATATCCGCCGTGCCCGCACTGACGATATTGATCTGGCGCGGCAACGAACTGCCGGGGACCACATCGAACTTCAAACCGGTGCGCAAGCTGATGCGTGACAGCACCTCCGCACTTAACCCTTCGAATTGCCCCTGATCACCGATAAAGGACAACGGCAGGAAGTCGTTGAGCACCGCGACTCTGACCCGTGGATTTTTCTGCACCCAGCGTTGCTCATTGGCACTCAAGTGCAGCCGGTCGACACCGACAATCCCGAGGTTGCCACCGCTCCAGCGGCGCAGGATTTCCATCTGCTCACTCGCGGGAATCGCCTCCAGCGCGGCATTAAGGATCGACAGTAACCGCGTATTTTCCCGGGCGACGGCAAACGCAAACGGGTTGACTTCCAAGCCGGAAAAATCCGCCATGCGCACGTTGTTGAGGTGGTTACGATTGATCAGGTAATTGATGCTTATCGCATCGCCCAGGTAGACATCGGCGCGCCCAAACGCCACGGCGCCGATCGCCTCGAAGGTCGAGGCAAAAAGCGCCAACTGGGCATGGGGGTAAAATGCCCGGACTGCGTCGGGTTGCATATAGTGATACAGCATTGCCACACGCTTGCCTGCCAGGTCGTCACTTAACACTTGGCTGTCACCGCTGCGGGTCACCAGGGTCGGTTGATCGTTGGCGTAAGAGCGCGACAAAAGCAGTTGCGGGTCGGCAGCCTCATAGCCATTGGCGGAGCCCAGAAAATCCACCGCGCCCTGCTTCAGGGCTTCGACCACTTCATCGCGGGAGCCGTAACGCCGAACCTCGATAGAAATATGCAGGGCCTGGCCGATCAATGCGGAAAAATCGGCAGTGATACCTTCGAGTTCGTCGTTGTTATTGGTCAAATCAAAAGGTGGGTAATCGGGAGCAGAAATCCCCATCAACAATGTGCGCCGCTCGCGTAGCCAGCGCCAATCAGCCTCCCCCAGCCCCACTGCGGTGGTTTCGATATGGGAGTGCCCCAGCAGCCGCAAAGCGTGAGGCTCGTCGAGGGCCACCGCGATCAGGGGTAACAGGCTCATCCAAAGGATCGTGGCGAACCTCGTAAACGCGGTGGTGATCATTTCAGATCAGATGGTTGCGCTGGGCAAACTTGGACAAGTGCACTACCGAAGACATGCGTAACTTCTCCTTGAGGCGAGTCTTGTAGGTGCTGATCGTTTTGTGGCTCAACAGCATATCCTCGGCAATTTCCTTATTACCCAACCCGATGGCCAGCTTCTGCAATACGGTCAATTCACGATCCGACAGGCACTCGATCATCTGCCGTTCTGTTTCCTGCAGGTCGTCCCGGCGTACCGAACTGGTCGGCAAACTGGGAAAGCAACTGTATCCCGACATGATTGCCTTGATGGCCTTTTGCAGCTCATCCAGTTCGCCAGTCTTGGCCACGAAGCCCATGGCGCCGGCGCGCATGCAGCGGGTGGAAAAAAACACCGCCAGGTAGGAGGTCAGTACCAGAATCTTGCAAGGCAAGCCCAATGCCTTGACCCGGCTGATGACCTCCAACCCACCCAACTTGGGCATCGCCAGGTCGAGGATAATCAGGTCAGGACGTTGCTCCCTCGCCAACTGCATTGCATCGGCGCCGTCCCCCGCCTGATAAATTTCAACAAACCCTTCCAGTTGCAAGAGATGTTTGACCGTCGCACGGATAAACGGATGGTCATCCACAATTAATGCTTTGCTCATAAACTTCCCTTTGTGGACAAAATACCCTTACACATCACACCTGACCTGGATACCTGTGAGAAATGACAGTTCCGACGAACGGTACTGCACAGCCTCAGGACGATAACCAAGCGGTGTCTGGCCCTTTCCATTAACTCAGCATAACCACGGACGCCAGACCTCGAAGACCCAGCAGCCGCAAGTGCACAACCTTAGCAACGCAAAAATGTTTCATCTGAAGGGATAATCCTGACTGCATGTAGGATTTTTCTACAATAAAGACTAGCCGACCCTCACTTGCCCACAACAGTCAGTCAGTGGTACTTGGGCTCCAGAAAGCCTGCACCACCAAGGTTGACGTTGAGATACGCGCCACCAGTGCATCCAGCTCGTCGCCATCGACCGACGTTGCGGCCAGAGTGGCCTCGATTTCCACCTCTTCACTGCCGAACGGTCGCACGTCGACATCGCTGGCCGGGTAGTTGCAGCGTGCCAACTCGGCTTCCAGCAACACCATGACGGCCTGTTGCTGACTGCGTCGCGCAATGACGTAGAGGATGTTGGTGACCTCTGCCGACACCACGTCCATCGGCTGGCGGTTGATGTTATTGACGATCGGTCGCAGCAAGGTATTGGCCGCCAGCACAAATAGCGTACCCAGCAATGCCTCAAGGATCAGGTCGGCGCCGGCACAGGCGCCCACTGCCGCAGAAGCCCAAAGAGTGGCGGCCGTATTGAGCCCACGCACATTGCCCTCTTCGCGCATGATCACGCCGGCGCCAAGAAAACCGATGCCCGACACCACGTAAGCGACCACGCGCACAGCGCCCTCAGCGCCGCCAAGGCGGTTGGCCATGTCGACAAAAATCGCCGCACCGACGGCCACCAGCACATTGGTGCGCAAGCCGGCGGTGCGCTGGCGGTACTGGCGCTCGAAGCCGATCAAGCCACCGAGGATAAACGCCGCGCTGAGGCTGACTACAGTGTCGACCAGGGAGTTGAGGTTGATGTTGTTGATTGCCTGCATAAAAAAATCTCCATGAATGCAGTGGCTGTGACCGGTTACTGCCAGCCAAACCTACGGATATAAAAGCCCTTCACCGCCTGAGTCAGCGCCATATATGCCAGCAGAATCACTGGCAAAAACACAAAGTACAGCGACGGTAGCGCCTGCAATTTGAAGTAATGCGCCAGCGGCCCCATTGGCAGGAAAATCCCCACGGCCATGATCACGCCCGTCATCAGCATCAACGGAAGTGCCGCACGGCTTTGCAGGAAGGGGATTTTCGGGGTGCGGATCATGTGCACGATCAGGGTCTGGGTCAGCAGCCCCACCACGAACCAGCCGGATTGGAACAGGGTCTGGTGGTCCGGGGTGTTGGCATCGAACACATACCACATGAGTGCGAACGTGGTGATGTCGAAGATCGAGCTGATCGGCCCGAAAAACAGCATGAAGCGCCCCACCTCCCCCGGCTGCCAGCGTTGCGGCGTGGCGAGCATTTCGTCATCGACGTTATCGAATGGAATCGCGATCTGCGAGATGTCGTACAGCAGGTTCTGCACCAGCAGATGCATCGGCAGCATCGGCAGGAACGGGATAAAGGCACTGGCCACCAGCACCGAGAACACGTTGCCGAAGTTGGAACTGGCGGTCATCTTGATGTACTTGAGCATGTTGGCGAAGGTACGGCGGCCCTCCAACACGCCCTCCTCGAGGATCATCAGGCTCTTTTCCAGCAAAATGATGTCGGCCGCTTCCTTGGCGATGTCCACCGCACTGTCCACCGAAATACCGATATCCGCCGTGCGCAGCGCCGGCGCGTCGTTGATGCCGTCGCCCATAAAGCCCACCACATGCCCATTGGCCTTGAGCAAGCGCACGATGCGCTCCTTGTGGCTGGGCGTGAGCTTGGCAAACACATTGGTGGTTTCCACAGCCAGGGCCAGCTCGGCGTCGGTCATGGCCTCGATATCATTGCCCATCAACAGGCCTTGCTGCTCCAGGCCCACTTCACGGCAGATCTTTGCCGTGACCAGTTCGTTGTCGCCGGTCAGCACCTTCACCGCCACACCGTGAGCCTTGAGGGCCTTGAGGGCGGGTGCGGTGCTTTCCTTGGGTGGGTCGAGAAACGCCACATAGCCGATCAGGGTCAGGTCGTTTTCATCCGCCAGGCTGTAGGTGTCACGCCCTGCCGGCATCGGCTGCGCTGCCACTGCCACCACACGCAGCCCTTCTTCGTTAAAGGCCGCCGTCACCTGACGAATGCGCGCCAGCAGTTCTTCGCTCAGCGCTTCATTGACGTCGCCATGGCGTACGCGAGTGCACACCGACAAAATCTCCTCCACCGCGCCCTTGCAGATCAACAGGTGCGGCTGGTCCTGCTCGGCCACCACCACCGACATGCGGCGGCGGTTAAAGTCGAAGGGGATCTCATCAACCTTATGAAACGCGGTGCCGACTTTCAGCTCGCGATGGACTTCCACGTGCTCCAGCACGGCTACATCCAGCAGGTTTTTCAGGCCGGTCTGGTAGTAGCTGTTGAGGTAAGCCATTTCCAGTACGTCTTCAGACTCCTGGCCCCACACGTCCACGTGGCGCGCCAGGAAAATCTTGTCCTGGGTGAGCGTGCCGGTCTTGTCGGTGCACAGCACGTCCATGGCGCCGAAGTTCTGGATCGCGTCCAGGCGCTTGACGATGACCTTCTTGCGCGACAGGAACACCGCGCCCTTGGCCAAGGTCGAGGTGACGATCATCGGCAGCATTTCCGGGGTCAGGCCCACGGCGATCGACAGCGCAAACAACAGCGCCTCAGTCCAGTCGCCCTTGGTGAAACCGTTGATGAACAGTACCAGCGGCGCCATGACGAACATAAAGCGAATCAGCAACCAGCTGACTTTATTGACACCGTGCTGGAACGAGGTGGTCGCGCGGTCAGTTGCCGTGACGCGTTGCGCCAACGCACCGAAATAAGTGCTGTTGCCGGTTGCCAGGATCACCGCCGTGGCGGCGCCGGACACCACGTTGGTACCCATGAACAGGATGTTCTCCAACTCCAGCGGGTTCCGGGTGTGGGCGTCCTGCTGATGGGCGAACTTCTCCACCGGCATGGATTCACCGGTCATCGCCGCTTGGCTGACGAACAAATCCTTGGCGCTGAGCACGCGGCAGTCGGCGGGGATCATGTCACCGGCCGACAACACGATCAGGTCGCCCGGCACCAGTTGCTTGATCGGTAACTCAATACGCTTGGCTGCATCCCGGCGCAGCACCGTCGCGGTGTTGCTCACCATCGCCTTCAAGGCGTCGGCCGCCTTGTTCGACTTGGCCTCTTGCCAGAAGCGCAACAGCGTCGAGAGCACCACCATGGAGAAAATCACCGTGGCGGCCTTCATGTCTTCGGTCAGCCAGGAGATTACCGCCAGCAACGTCAGCAGCAGGTTGAACGGGTTTTTGTAGCAGTGCCACAGGTGCACCCACCACGGCAGCGGTTGCTCGTGCTCGACCTCATTGAGGCCGTATTGCACGCGCAGGGCATCGGCCTCCTGGTTAGTGAGCCCCGCCGAATGGCTGCCCAGCACGCTCAACAACTGCACGGCACTGCCATTGGCCGCAGCCACCAGGGTGTGCGCCAGGCTTGGCGGGACTTCGCGGCTGACGCTGGCGTCGGTGACGGTCTCAAGCATCGCCAACCGGCGGAAGTGCCGAGCGATATGCCGGGTCCGCAGGAAACCGGCGAAGAACTCTTTGAGCAGAGTGAGGTTCATGGTGTTACTCCTGCGCGAGGAAACCTTCGTGCAGGTACGGCCGTCTGCACCGTGCCGGATACAAGGCACAGTCAGATTGGCCCGCCCACCGTAAAAGGCAGGCGCGTCCGTAGCATCCTGGATTGCACCAGATGCTGGTCAGCGTCGATGAGAGGGGTTCAGGCAGGCGCCAGGACTGGCCACTGCCGGGATGCCGCTTCTCGCTTTGTGAGGCGAGACAACGGCATCGAAAGAATGCGCGTTACCTTGCCAAGTAGGTGCCGGTTACCGAAACCGGCCGACGACTGTCACTCGAACAAGTACCCACTGAGGGTCTCCGCTATTGATGAAAACGCGCGAAGCTTACGCCCCGATGTCAGCAGAGTAAACCGTAGGAAAGTTTCCATATGGGGAATAAGAAAATTCTTCAGGATGGGTTCAGGAAGTGTTTTTTGAAACCAATGAAGCTTAAATGTGGGATGGAATCCTCAATCATCCCGCGTCAACACTTCCAGCAACTCGATCTCAAAGCGCAGGTTACTGTTGGGTTTGATATGCGCGCCCATCGAGCGCTCGCCGTAGGCCAGATGCGCCGGCACATACAGCGTGCGTACACCGCCGACCTGCATGCCCATCAAACCCTGGTCCCAGCCCTTGATCACGCGCCCGGTGCCAATCACGCACTGGAACGGCTTGCCACGTTCCCAGGACGAATCGAACACTGTGCCGTCTTCCAGGGTGCCGGTGTATTGGGTAGTGATCAGCGCGCCCTTGACCACGGCCTTGCCGTCGCCCAGGCGGATGTCGGTGATCTGCAGTTCGTCGTTGCTCATGGGGTTCTCGTTGAAGGCGTGAAAGGCTGGGGTTTTCCCAGAATCGGGTGGGTTTGGCAAGTGTAGGAACAGTCGGAACAATGATATTTCCCTTTAACTTGAAGCATGTTCCGAGAGAATCCCAACCGCTTGCGCCGTTCAAATCGCGTGGCTAGTCTTCGTTGGTCACTGCCAATTCAGTGACTCGGGGTTTGGTAGACCGCGAATGATTAGGCGCTAAACGCCCCCTTCTGCAAGGCGCTTTTTTTCGGCTCAATTAGGAATCAAGCCATGGAAAAGCTCATACCCGCTGCACCCGCCCCAGAACTGTAATTCTTCGCCACCACACCCGACCTCAGCTTCGAAGACGCCCTGGCTCATGCCAGCAGCGTACTGCGTTGCGCCGCCGTTGCCGCGCAGACAGCGGGTGAGCAGTTGGATGGCACTTCGCGCACCTTGGTCATTTCGGTCATGCACCTGGTGGAGATGGCCAGCGGGATGGTGGACCGTTCCCTGGAATGCATACTGCCGCGCTAATGCAAAACTAAATGTGGGAAGGGGCTTGCTCCCGATAGCGGTGCATCAGTCACCCCATCATGGCTGACACTCTGCTAGCGGGAGCAAGCCCCCTCCCACATTTTGATCGCAGGGCATCAGCTAGATAGCGGTCGGCTTTCAGGCTGCCAACAGCCTCGCCAAAGGTCCAGCGCCGTACCGCAATTTACTGTGGGAGGGGGCTTGCTCCCGAGGGCGGTGCATCAGTCACCACATCATTGACTGACACTCTGCTATCGGGAGCAAGCCCCCTCCCACATTTTGATCTGTATGCATTCCGAGGTCGCTCTATCAGCCTTTACAACCAATGCCAGAACCGGCTCCAGAACCCCCGCCCCAACTCATTCTTGCACCCGGCATATTGGCGCGCGTACAGCTGCGAACGCGCCTGCACCTTGCTTGCCACCGGCAGCAGCCAGGCTTTGCTGGCGTAGGTGCGCTGGCGATAGCCGCCCCAACCTTCGTGGTAATTCAGGTATTGGCCGTAGGCGTCGTATTTGTAGACGCCATTGATGGTGTAGGTCTTGTCCATGTACCAGCCGATAAAGTCGATGGCGTCGTCGAAGTCTTCGCGATCAGCGCCGCTGCGGCCGGTACTTTTGCGGTAGTCGCTCCACACTTCATCCTTGGCCTGGGCATAGCCCGAAGCGGTAGAAACGCGGCCCCAGGGGATGATCCACAGCAGGTATTTACGCGGGGTCTTGGCGTCGTGGCGAAAGCCCGACTCCTGATACATGATCGCGAGCGGCACTTGGATCGGCACACCCCAGCGCTTTTGCGTGACCTTGGCCGCGTCGTACCAGTCATCTTTTTCGCGAAAAATACCGCAGATATCGTTGGGCGTGCGTGGCGGCGAGGTGCCGCACGCCGCCAACAGAGAAGTGAGTAATAACAGTCCGACGGCTTTGCCTGCGATCAAGGGGCACCTTTGCGTGAAACGCGTAAAAATCCGGCATTTTACGCGTTCAACACGGCGGCGTCCTTGCCGCAGACCGTTTTAAGCCAATGGCACGCGACGGGTAGTCAGCGCAATACGACCGATGAAAAAGCTCAAGGCCGCACCCAACAGCAGCATGGCCAAGGTGCTCCAGGCGGCGCGGGACAGTTGCTTGGCCGCTACTTCACCAGCTTCACGGGCTTTTTGTTCAGCCTGTTGCTTGAGTTCATCGACCTTCTGCATGGCTTGCTGGTAAGCCTGGGCATAATTGTCGACGATCTGGGTGGCCTCTTCTTTGCTCTTGCCGGTACGGGCGGCAACAATGTTGACCAGTGCTTCTTTATCCGCGGCATTCAGCGCCGGCTCGCCGGAGGCTTTGACGCGTTCGAACCACTGCTTCAACTCATCACCGGCCTGGGCCGGGTTGGTCGCGGCATCGGTAGCCGATTGCTTGCCATCAGCGGCAGCCTGGTCGGCTTTCTGCTCGACATTGGCCGGGTCCAGTTCAGCCTTGCCACTCTGCTTGAGCAGGGTGTCCAGCTGGCCTTGCAGGCTGTTCCAGTCAAGCTGGATGCCCTGTTCGTTCAGCTGTTGCTTGAGGCTGTTGCCGATCCCCGGTGCTGCGGCGGCGATGCCACTGCCGGCGGCCGACAAACCTTTGCCCACGACATTGCCTGCGGTACCCACCACACTGGCAGCCAAACCGGCCAGCAGCCAGGTGGTGAGCAAGGTGGTCAGCGTCCAGGTCAAGACGCCGTGCAGGCCGCCACGGTCCGGTGCAGTGCGCCCGGCCACGAAAGCACCCAGGGCGATGGCCACCAATGTCGAAACAAACAGCCAGATACCCGCGCCTGTGCCGAAACCGCTCAGCGGGTTACCCGCTTCCATAGGGTCCACGGCACTGGCGCCAATGGCCGTACCCAACACACTCAATACCAGGTAGGTCACCAGTGCGATTGCACTACCGGCCAGTACCGAACTCCACGACACACGGAATAGCGATCGATTGGTTTCATAGACAGTGGTCATACAAAGGTCCTTTTCAGTTTTAGGAGCAAGGCAATGCGCCTTGATGGGTGTGAGTGTGGCGAAACGACATACGTTCAGTCGTGGGCCATATGCACCAGGCCAACTGGTGCATTCGCACTGCTCCCCGGGTAATTACTCTGCACTATCCTGAAGCCGGGATGTCGTAGTCCCATGCGCCCTAGACCTGCCGCCGGAGAAGTTATGACCCAGGATGTTCTCGCCAAAGAAACCAACCGCCGCCAATTGCAGCAGATCATCTCCGGGCTGTCCGACGGGGTGATACTTGCCGAGGTCGACCAAACCATCCTCTGGGCCAACGAAGCGGCGTTGACCATGCACGGGGTCAGCGAAGTCGAAGAGCTCGGCGCCAACACCGAGGCGTACGCCAAGCGTTTCGCCCTGCGCTATCGCAACAATCATCCGTTACAGCTGGACAGCTACCCCCTTAGCCGCGTCGCGGCGGGTGAAGAGTTCAGCGATGTGGTGGTGGAAGTCAGCCCCACTGCCAACGAACAGCGCAGCTGGGTGCACCGCCTGCGCAGCCTGGTGCTGACCGACGCTCAAGGCGCGCCGGAGCTGCTGGTGCTGATCCTCAGCGACGCCACCGAATGGGCCAGCGCCGAGCAACGCTTCGAGAAAACCTTCAACGCCAACCCCGCGCCCGCGGTGATCTGCCGTCTCAGCGACTTGCGCTATATCAAGGTCAACCAGGGCTTCCTGGAAATGACCGGCTACAACCGCGACCAGGTCATCGGCAAATCCGTGTACGAGTTGGATGTGCTCGAACAGGCCGAACGCAAGGACCTGGCCATCCAGCGCCTGGGCGAAGGCTCGACCATCCCGCAAATGCAGGCCGAACTGAAACTGCCTGAAGGTGGCAGCAAACTGGTGATTGTCGCCGGCCAGCCATTGGACATGAACGAGGAAGACTGCATGCTGTTTTCCTTCACCGACCTGGAGCCACGGCGCAAAGCGGAAATTGCCCTGCGCCAGAGCGAAGAGCGCTTCGCCAAATCCTTCCGCCTGACGCCAGTGCCGACCCTGGTGTGCAGCGCCGATAACCGCCAGGTGGTGGATATCAACGAAGCCTTTATGACGATCACCGGTTACAACAGCGAGGAGCTGATCGGCAAATCCATCGAAGAGATCAACTTCATCGACAGCCCGCAGGCCGGCGCACAGTTGTTCGCCAGCCTGGAAAAAGCCGGCAACCTCGACGGCCAGGACCTCAAGGTGCGCAAGAAAGGCAACGAGGTGGTCGACTGCGTGGTCTGGGCCGATACCGTGGTCATCCAGGACGTGCCCTGCTACCTGCTGGTACTGATGAACATCACCGAACGCAAACGCTCGGAGCTTGAGTTGGTCGCGGCCATTGAGGAAGTGATGCAGGACGCGTCGTGGTTCAGCCAGACCCTGATCGAAAAACTGGCCAACGCCAAGAGTGTCAACAGCCCCAACCTGCCGAACGTGGCCTTCACCGACCTGACCGCCCGTGAACGCGATGTGTTGGGCCTGATCTGCGAGGGCTTGGCCGACAAGGAGATCGCCTCGCGCCTTAAACTGGCACCTAATACCGTGCGTAACCATGTGGCCACGGTGTATTCCAAGCTGGGGGTGCACAGCCGCAGTGCGGCCATCGTCTGGGCTCGTGAACGTGGGTTGTTTGCCGGTGAGTTGCGCCTGAAAAGCAAGCCCTGAACATACAAATGCACTAGTTGAGCTAGTGCGAATTCGCCTTATAGCGCGAGGGTGCACGCCATAACCTTCAAGGATCGTACTTATGCCTCGAAGGAACCCGCATGTTTACCCTCTCTCAACTGCGCAACTGCATCGAAGAAGGCCTGTCACCGCTGACGTGCGAGTTCACCCTGTGCCGGGACGCGTCCTTGACCCTCAAGGTCTACGACGCCGAAACCGGCCGGGTCGACCTGGTGGTCACCGGGATAAGCACCAACCGCCTGCAGACCCCGCAGGAAGTGGAAAAAATGGTCGATGAGTTGCGCTACGAACTGCAAAGCAACAACGTCGGCAAACTCACGCTGGATGATTTGCCTTCATCGCCGCACCTATGAAATAGAACACCCCGCCCCCGACAATAAACGCCCCCAGCATGTAGAACATGTAGTGGGCCGGCAGGCTGGCCAGCACCAGCCCACACAACACAGGCCCCATCGCGGCGCCGAGATTGGACAGGTTCTGCGCCCCGTAATACATGCCGCGCAAATGGTCCGGGGCGATTCGGTCGATAAACATGTACTCGGCCGGGAACACGATGATCTCCCCCACGGTAAATACCGCCATTGCCAGCACCCACCACAACACGCTGGTGGACAGCGCAAACCCGATCAAACCCAACATGAACATGCTCAAGCCAGCGATCAGCCACTGGCTCAGGTAACGGTGGGAAATTTGTCGGCCGATCAGGTACTGCAAGGCAATCACCAACACGGCGTTGGTGGTCAGCACTGCGCTGATCACGGTGTAGGTGTATTCGGCGGTAGTGGTGGTCACCAGGTATTGCGACAGGTAAGCCGTAAACTGGCCGAACACTACCGCACTGAGCAGACCGCCCAACGTGAAGCACACCAGGCGGCGATCACGCAGCAATACGCGGGCGACGGCGAGGAACGGCACCGGCTTTTGCGCCACATCGACGGTGGCCAAGTTGCGGTCACCCCAGCGCCAGTACAACAGGAAAAACCCCAGCCCCAGCAGCGCCGACAGGATAAACGGCAGGCT
The DNA here is from genome assembly GCF_016405635.1 of Pseudomonas sp. MF6755. NCBI lineage: Bacteria > Pseudomonadati > Pseudomonadota > Gammaproteobacteria > Pseudomonadales > Pseudomonadaceae > Pseudomonas > Pseudomonas sp. MF6755. The sequence goes on along the minus strand of NZ_JAEKDA010000009.1, from coordinate 111,665 downwards.
GATATCCAGCTTGGCCACCATCGCTCCGAAGAACGGCCCGACGGCGTAGCCGATATTGGTCAGGGTGTACTTGATGGAAAACACTTCACTGCGTGCGTCTTCGGGCAGCAGGCTGGCGAAGCCGGCTTTCACCGCAATGTCGATGACCGCGTAGGCCAGGTTGATCAGAATCAGGCAGCTATAGAACGCCCAGATATTCTGCGCCAGCAGCGTGCCGATAAACCCCAGCACAAACACCAGGCTCAAGCCGAGCAGCAGTCGATAACTGTTAATGCGATCGACCAGGAAACCGCCGTAGACACTGAGCAGCGAGCCGACGATCAGCGAACTGCCGATCACCAGGCCGACCTGGGTAATGTCAAGGGCGAAGTGGCTGGTGAGGTAGATGACAAGGTAGGGAAAGGTGATCGCCTTGGCCAACGTCAGCAACAACGTGGCACACAGCAACAGGTTCACGGTACGGGGGTAGTTTCTTATTGTGGCAAGCATCCTGCTCTCATTCTTCAAAGGTAACGCGACCCATGGGGCCGGTTACCTTAACGCAAGAATCTGGAAAACAGCAGCTGGTGATGCGGGATTATTTCTTCACCGGGGTGATCTCGAGGATGGTGCCGTTGGTGGTCTTGAGCAGCACGAACTTGTCGCCCACCCGTGCCCATTGGCTGTCTTCTTCGGGCTGCTTGAGGCCGCGCTTTTTCCAGTCACTGACCGCCGATTCCTTGCGCATCAGCATATCCGGGGCGCGGTCGCCCTCCTTCAAGTCGCGAGCGTTGATATTTGAAGGTTGCACGGTTTCCTGAGGGGTATCACCAGCCTGCACGACAGCGCTGGCGGTGGAGAAGCTGGCAGCGACCAGCAGGCAAGCGGCTAAGGTTTTCGACTTCATGGGTGCTCCTTCAATGATGGTACGTACCCAACTTCCGACCGCAGCGGCGCGGAATCATTCAGCCTGCTGACTTCGCCACAAGGTGTAAGTCAGTGAGCCGGTGTGCCTTGATGAAACACCATCCGCCACTGCCCGTGCTCTTCGCGCCACACCGAACTGCGCAATGAGTCCCCCACCCCTTGGCGATGACCGCGATAAGTCACCAGTGCCACGCCGCGGCTAAGCATTTTCACGGTAAACCCGGACATGCGCCGCGGTGAAAACACCTCATCCTGCAACCCGGCAATCACCTCGGCCTTGCTGCCCCAGACAGTGCCACTGGCACCAAACTCAACGAAATCATCCGCCAGCAGGTGCCCCAGCCGTTCCGCATCCGAGCGCGTCGCATACCCCTGAAGCTCCTGTTCCAGTGCGAATAAATGCGCTTGAAGTTCCATCCCCATTGCCCCTATGAAATTAATCCTGTAATTTTTCATGAAATTATTCGACATAAATTTCATGACGCCACAAGAAGAACTCGCCACCCTCGCAGCGCTGATCCACGACTTGCGCAAGCACAAGAAGCTCACCCTGGCCCAACTCGCGCAAAAAATCGAGCGGTCGGTGGGGTTCCTGTCCCAGGTCGAGCGCGGCCTGTCGCGACCGACCGTGGCCGACCTGACTGCCATCAGCCACGCTCTGGACGTACCCACCACCTATTTCTACAGCCTGCCCAAACCCAAGGCGGTCGACTGGGTCACCCGCCCCAACGAGCGGCGCACGGTGTATTACGCCAATGGCATCACCGACATCCTGGTGTCGCCGAGCATGAATGGCGCGTTTTCGATGCTCGACAGCCTGTTGGCCCCCGGTGCCAACAGCGGCGAACAAAGCATGAGCGACCGCGCCGAACAGGCCGGTTTTGTGCTGGAAGGCGAGCTGACCCTATGGGTTGAAGATGAGGCCGACCCCGTCACCCTCGGCCCCGGCGACAGTTTCCACCTGGCCAGTTTCGCCCACTGCCGCTACGCCAACCTGACCGACCTGCCCGCCCGCGTCCTGTGGGTTTACAACTAGGAGCTACACCCGTGAAAAGCCATTCCTCCACGTTACTGGCCGAAGTACGGACCTTTCGCCAGAACCACCCCGACGTACGCTATGTCGACCTGATTGCCCTGGACATCCCCGGGCATTTCTACGGCAAGCGCTACCCGGTGGAGATGCTTGAAAAAGTCGCCGCCGGCAGCCCGTTGAAGCTGCCGCAGAACGCCGTGCTGCTGGGGGCTCAGGGTGGGTTGTTCAAGATTGGTGACTACTGCTTCAACGACGGTGACCCGGATGCCAATCGCCGACTGGTGCCCGGTACGCTCAAGCCGGTGAGCTGGGAGTCACAGCCATTGGGGCAAATGCTCATCACCTCCGACGGCACCGAAGCGCCGATCGAATTCGAACCCCGCGAAGTCCTGGCCAAGGTGCTGGAGCGCTTGCAGCACAAGGGCATTCACCCAGTGGTGGCGTTTGAACTGGAGTTCTATCTGTTCGATAAAAAACTCGAAAACGGCCTGCCGCAGTTCGCCCGCGACCCGCTGAGCGATGATGCCGATGACCAGCCCAACCTGCATATCGAACGCCTGTCACGCTTCAGTGAAGTGCTGGACGACATGGCGCAAACCGCCAAGGACCAGGGCATCGACATCACGGTGATCACTGCCGAGATCGGTCCCGGCCAGTTCGAGATCAATTTCGGCCACTGCGATGACGGCCTGCGCGCCGCGGACTGGGCCGCCCTGTTCTGCCGCAGCACCCGCGGCGTGGCGCTCAAGCACGGTTACCGCGCCAGCTTCATGGCCAAGCCTTACCTGCAATTTCCCGGCAGCGGCATGCATGTGCATGTCAGCCTCTACGACGCGGCCGGCAATAACCTGCTCGCCGCCCATCAGCAGCAGCCGCTGCGCCACGCCGTGGCCGGTTGCCTGGAATTGCTGCCCCACTGCATGCCGATCTTCTCGCCCAACCACAACGCCTTCCGCCGCCTGGGCGGCGCGGTCAACGCCGCGACGCGTGCCAGCTGGGGCTTTGAAGACCGTGACGCCTGTGTGCGCATCCCCGAATCCGACCCGCGCAACCTGCGAATCGAGCATCGACTGGCCAGCGCCGATGCCAACCCCTACCTGGTGCTGGCGGCAATCCTGGTGGGGCTGGAGCATGGGCTCGAAGCCAAGCGCGAACCCATTACCCCGCTGAACGAGGACCGCAGCAGCGGCACCGATTTCCCGGTGGAAATGCTCGACGCCGTGCGCGCCATGCAGCAACAACCGGTCGTGCGCGATAAGCTGGGCGCCGAGTTTGTCGACGTGTACTGCGAGAACAAACGCCAGGATCACTTGGCCTTTCAACAAGAGATCCATGCGCGGGAATATCGCTGGTTTCTTTAAGAAACTGTCGAACTGAACATGCTAAAACCCTGACATAAATCAAACGAAAGGCTCTAGCACGGGCCTTTCAGCTGGAAAAATTGTCGAACAATCCTGGATTTTGCCGGTGAGATCCATTATCATCCGGCGCCTTCTCGCTACCCGCCGGGTAGTTGTTTCAATGTGTCACCCGAGGCGCCCATGTACCGTTTTTCGTTTCACCGCCCTTTGATGGTCATCAGCCTGGGGCTGGTCAGCCATTGTGTTTCTGCTGCACTTCAACCCTTGGCCGAAGCCCCGCTGGCCAACGACACCGAGTTTCACTGCCACTTCAACCGCGACGCCAGTACCGACTGCACCACCACCTACCGCTACACGATCCTCAAAGCCAACGGCCGCGAAATGCTCTCGCGCATCGACTTCGATTATTCCGAAGGCGACACCTTTGAAGTGATCAGTGCTCAGTCCACACAGCCCGGCGCCAAGCCGGTCGCCCTGGCCGCCACACAAATCGACACGCGCACCGCGCCCAACCCAGACCAGGGCTTCAGCCGCAACAAGCAAACCTCCCTGGCCTTCCCCAACCTGCGCGTGGGCACACAGATCCGCTACACCGTGCGTCAGCACTACCCGGCCAAACCGCTGATGACCCAGTTCCACTATGTACTCAAACTCGGCCCCGGCGCGGTCCGCCGTGATCGCTTCAAGGCACGCTTTACCGCTGAACGGCCGATCCAGTGGCGCAGTGAAATGTTCGACGGTTTCAAGGTCACCCCGTCGAGCAACGGCAAGACCCTGGACGTGGTGCTGAAAGCCCCGACCTACGTCAACTACATCAATGAATCTTCCGCCGCCGCACTGCTACGCAGTCCGCGCCTGGAAGTGGGCAGCGCCGTGGAACGCCAAGCGTATTTCGGTGACTTCGCGCAACGCTACAACCAGATCCTCGGTGCCAACCTGCCGGCGCAAGCTGCCGCCGCCGTGACCGCCGCACGCAGCTTGGCACCGGCCGAGCAGGTCGCTGCGATGATGCAGCACATCAATGATCACTACCGCTACCTGGGTGACTGGCGCGCCAGTGAGCGTGGCTACGTGCCGTTCAGCCTGGCGGAAATCGAGCAGCATGGTTACGGCGACTGCAAGGACCTTGCGACCCTGCTGACCGCCATGCTCAAGGCCAGCGGCGTCAAGGCTGAGACAGCATGGGTGAGCCGTGGCGATGTGGTAGACGCCTTGCTGATCCCCGGCACCCAGGCGCCAAACCACGCCATCGTGCGCGCCGAAGTGGATGGCCAGGTGTGGTGGCTCGACCCGACCAACCCGGTCTTCGCCCCCGGCCAGACCATGCCCGACATCCAGGACCGCTGGGTGCTGGTCAACGATGCTCAGGGCCAGGTGCGCGAAGAACACATTCCTCTGGAACGCCCCGAAGTCGCGGTGCGCCTGGACAAACATGTGCAGTTCGGCAAGGAGGGCGATGGCGCGGTCAAGGCCACCATCACCTTCAGTCGCCTGCCGCTGATGCAATTGAGCGTCGCCGACCGCCAGCAAGGCACCACGGCCACCGACCAGAACATCTGCGCCAACTTCGGCAACGACATCAGCGACTGCCAGATCACCCGCGAACCTACCGGCTTTGTGGTGCATGACGGTTACAGCGTCACCGCCAGCATGAACGACCAGCGAGCCCTGGAAAAGCTGGCCAATGACTATGTCTACACCGACCCGTCGTTGAAAGACCGCTGGGAGGGCTACATCAACTATCGCCGTCAAGGACAACAGGCCGACCTCTACCTGGGCAACCCTGAAACCTATGACTACACCTTCACCCTGACAGGCGGGCAGATGGAAAAAGCCATCCCCGGCTGCAAGGTACGCTCGCCATGGTACGACCTCGACCTGGATGGGAAACTGGAGGACGGTTCGCTGCGGTATCACTATCGCCTGAGCCAGAAACAGCGCTGGCTGACCCATAAAGAAGTGGCCAGTGATGCGTTCGGCAAAATGATTGATGAGGCTCGGGCGTGTGCCGAGCAGGTGCATCAAGTTGTGAAGCTTTAAAATCAAACTCAGGTCAAATGTGGGAGGGGGCTTGCTCCCGATAGCAGTGGTTCAGTCACAGTTGCATCGACTGATACACCGCCATCGGGAGCAAGCCCCCTCCCACATTTTGATCCCCGTTCCGTCAGTTGGATTCGCCAAGCAGCAAACCCTGCTCCCGTGCGCACAACTCCACCACGTAATCCCACAACACCCGCAACCGCACCGACTTATGCAGCTCCCGACGCGAGCTGATCCAGTAACTGCGCTGGATGCCTTCCGCCGGCAGCAACGGCACCAAATCCGCATCGCCAGCCGCCATAAAGCATGGCAACACCGCAATGCCCAACCCCGAACGCGCCGCCTGATGCTGGGCAATAACGCTGGTGCTGTGGAACACCACCTTGGGGTTACGGCAGAAGCTGCTGAGGAATTTAAGCTCCTGGCTGAACAGCAGATCATCGACGTAATCGATCCAGGAATGGGCAGCGAGGTCTTCGCGTTTTTCGATCGGGGCGCTGCGCTCCAGATAGGCACGGCTGGCATAGAGCGCCAGGCGGTAGTCGGTGAGTTTGCGCGTCACCAGTTGATCGACGCTGGGGCGTTCCAGGTGGATGCTGATCTCCGCTTCGCGGTTAAGGATGCTGACAAAGCGCGGCACTGCGACCAGCTCCACTTCCAATCCCGGGTAACGCTCGAACAACCCACCCATGCGACCGGCGAGGAACATCACGCCCAGACCTTCGGCCACACCCAGGCGGATCTTGCCCAGGGGCGCAGCGGAGTGGGTAAGTTCGTCTTCGGCCAGCAGCGCCACGTTCTCCATGGCTTCGGCATGCTTGAGCAGCGCTTCGCCCGAGGGCGTCAGCTCATAGCCCTGGGCGTGCTGCACGAACAGCGCAGTGCCGAGGCTTTTCTCGATGGCCTCGATATGCCGGGCCACGGTGGCATGCGTGGTTTTCAAGCGTTGCGCGGCGGTGAGCAGGCGGCCACTGCGCTGCAACTCGAGAAAAAACCGCAGGTCATTCCAGTCGAACATGTCGCCTCCATTGCCAGGGCCCGGCCCACGCTGTTTAAAAACGCACAGCAGCTGGGTAAAAACTAACATTTTTAAGACGAAAACTAACAACTAGGATGGGCTCAATAAGAAAAACAAGCGAGACCCCAGATGCCCATGGAAACTGCTGAATACGATTACATCGTCGTCGGCGCCGGCCCCGCTGGTTGCCTGCTGGCCAATCGTTTGTCCGCCAACCCGGCCCACCGCGTCCTGCTGCTGGAAGCCGGTGGCCGCGACAACTACCCCTGGATCCATATCCCCGTCGGCTACCTGTTCTGCATCGGTAACCCACGCACCGACTGGTGCTTCAAGACCGAGGCCCAGGCAGGCCTGCAAGGTCGTGCCTTGAGTTACCCACGGGGCAAGGTGCTCGGCGGCTGCTCATCGATCAACGGCATGATCTACATGCGCGGCCAGGCCCAGGACTACGACGGCTGGGCCGCGGCAGGCAATTCGGGCTGGGCCTGGAAAGACGTGCTGCCGTTGTTCAAGCACAGCGAAAACCATTTTGCCGGCGGCTCTGAGTTCCACAGCGATGGCGGCGAATGGCGTGTCGAGCAACAGCGTCTGTCGTGGCCGATTCTCGATGCGTTCCGTGAGGCGGCGGCCCAGAGCGGTATCGCCAACATCAATGACTTCAACCAGGGCGATAACGAGGGCTGCGGCTACTTCCAGGTCAACCAGAAGGCGGGCGTGCGCTGGAATGCGGCCAAGGCGTTTCTCAAACCGATCCGCCAGCGGCCCAACCTGACCGTGCTCACCGACGTCGAGGTAGACCGTGTGCTGCTGGAAAACGGCCGCGCCTCGCAGGTGCTGGGACGCCAACACGGCCAGCCGTTGAGCTGGAAGGCACGCAAGGAAATCGTGCTGTGCGCGGGTGCCGTGGGCTCGCCGGGCATTCTGCAACGCTCAGGCATCGGCCCTTCCCATGTGCTCAAGCCACTGGGCATTGATGTGGTGCATGAACTGCCAGGCGTGGGTGGCAACTTGCAGGATCACCTGCAACTGCGGCTGATCTACAAGCTGGAAAACGCCCGCACACTGAACCAGATCGCCGGCACGCTGTGGGGCAAGATGGGCATGGGCCTGCGCTACCTGTATGACCGCAGCGGCCCGCTGTCGATGGCGCCCAGCCAGCTTGGCGCATTTGCCCGTTCCGGGCCGGAGCAGACCTCGGCCAACCTTGAATACCATGTGCAGCCGCTGTCCCTGGAGCGCTTTGGCGAACCGCTGCACGGCTTCCCGGCGTTTACCGCCTCGGTCTGCGACCTGCGCCCGCAAAGCCGCGGCCGCGTGGATATTCGCTCGGCCAGCCCTGAGGATGCCCCACTGATTCAACCCAATTACCTTAGCCACCCCGAGGACTTGCGCGTGGCCGCCGACGCCATCCGCCTGACCCGGCGCATCGTCGCCGCACCGGCCCTGAGCCAGTTCAAACCGGTGGAATACCTGCCCGGCGATGCGCTGCAAACCGAAGAGCAACTGCACGAAGCCGCCGCACGTATCGGCACCACCATTTTCCATCCGGTCGGTACCTGCCGCATGGGCGTTGACAAGGACGCCGTGGTCGACAGCCAACTGCGCGTGCACGGCATCCCCGGCCTGCGCATTGCCGATGCGTCGATCATGCCGCGCATCACCTCCGGCAATACCTGCTCACCGACGCTGATGATCGCGGAGAAGGCCGCGCAACTGATCCTTTCACCGAATACAAGGAGCCTCGCCGCGGAGAAAGAACTGACTCATGCAATCTGAATAGCGGCGCCACACCTGGCGCCGACAGTGGGACAACAATAAATAATCACTGTGAGGGACACCCGATGTCAGAACATGCTCAACCCCTGGGCTCGGCGGCCAGTGCGAGCACCGCCAACGAATCAAGAAAGGTCATCTTCGCCTCGTCCCTGGGGACGGTGTTCGAGTGGTATGACTTTTTCCTCTACGGCGCCTTGGCGGCGGTGATCAGCAAGCAGTTCTTTGCCGGCGTCAACGACACCACCGCGTTTATCTTTGCCTTGATGGCCTTCGCCGCCGGCTTTGTGGTACGGCCTTTCGGTGCGCTGGTGTTCGGCCGCCTGGGCGACATGATCGGGCGCAAGTACACCTTCCTCGTCACCATCATCCTGATGGGTGTGGCGACCTTCTGCGTCGGGCTGCTGCCAACCTACGCCAGCATCGGCATTGCTGCGCCGATCATCCTTATCGTGCTGCGCATGCTGCAGGGCCTGGCCCTCGGCGGCGAGTACGGGGGTGCAGCCACTTACGTGGCCGAGCATGCGCCACCGGGCAAGCGCGGGCTGCATACCAGCTGGATTCAATCCACCGCCACCCTCGGCCTACTGCTGTCGTTGCTGGTGGTGCTGGCCTGCCGCTACTTCACCGGTGACCAGTTCGAAGTGTGGGGCTGGCGTATTCCGTTCCTGTTTTCCATCGTGCTGCTGGGCATCTCGACCTGGATCCGCATGAGCCTGCACGAGTCGCCGGCCTTCTTGAAAATGAAAGAGGAAGGCAAGGCCAGCAAAGCGCCGATCCGCGAGTCGTTCGGTAAATGGGAAAACCTCAAAGTGGTGCTGATTGCCCTGTTCAGCATCAACGGCGGGCAGGCGGTGACATTCTATGCGGCGCAGTTCTACGTGCTGTTCTTCCTCACCCAGTTCCTGCGGATGGACCCGGCCCTGGCCAACATGCTGTTGATCATCAGCGTAGTGATTGGCGCGCCGTTCTTTATCCTGTTTGGCTGGCTGTCGGACAAAGTCGGACGCAAACCGGTGCTGATGCTCGGCCTGTTGTTGGCAACCGCGTTGTACTTCCCGATCTTCAAGGGCCTGGCGCACTACACCAACCCGGCAATGGACCAGGCCAGCCACCAGGCGCCGATCACCGTATTGGCCGACCCGGCCACCTGCACCTTCCAGTTCGACCCGGTGGGCAAGGCGCGTTTTGACAGCCCGTGCGACAAGGTCAAGACCTTCCTGGTCAAGCAGGGCCTGCCCTACAGCAGCGCCGCCGCCCCGGCAGGCAGCCCGGTGCAGGTGAGCGTGGGCGATGTGCGCATCGACGGCTTCGATGAAGCGGCCCTGCGTGGCGCCGTGGCCCTGGCCGGCTACCCGACTTCGGCGGATGTGGCCCAGGTCAACAAGGTGATGGTGGTGGTACTGATCGTCGTGCTGATCCTGATCGCGGCCATGTGCTACGGGCCTTTGGCGGCGCTGATGGTGGAGCTGTTTCCGACGCGCATCCGCTATACCTCGATGTCCCTGCCCTACCACATTGGTAACGGCTGGTTTGGCGGGTTCCTGCCGACCGTATCCTTTGCGTTGGTGGTGTACACCGGCGATATCTTCTATGGCTTGTGGTACCCGGTGGTGGTGACGGGGGTGAGCCTGGTCGTCGGGTTGTTCTGCCTCAAAGAAACGCGGCATGTGGATATTGATAACAACTGAGTTTGTTTAAATACCGCAGATCCCCTGTGGGAGGGGGCTTGCTCCCTCCCACATTTGCCCTGTAGTGCCCACACAAATTGCTGTACATCCATACAGATAATGGTTGCTCAAATCCTCCTGACTAAGCATCCTGCAAGGCATCAACCCGATCTGATGTGATGACCATGCGGCTGTACCTCTGTGAAAAACCCTCCCAGGCCAAGGATATCGCGGCCGTGCTCGGCGCCAGTCGCCGCGGCGACGGTTGCTGGCTGGGCAACGGAGTCACCGTAACCTGGTGCATCGGCCACCTGCTGGAAACCGCCCCGCCCGACGCCTACGACGCCAAGTACAAGCGCTGGGTACTGGCCGACCTGCCGATCGTCCCGGACAAATGGAAGATGCTGGTCAAGCCCAAGACCGCCAGCCAATACAAGGCCGTCAAGCGCTTGCTGGGGGAAGCCCAGGAGTTGGTGATTGCCACCGATGCCGACCGCGAAGGCGAGATGATCGCCCGTGAACTGGTGGAGCACTGCCGCTATCGCGGGCCTATCCAGCGATTGTGGCTGTCGGCGCTGGATGATGCCTCCATTCGCAAGGCCCTGGCTGCCCTCAAACCGGGTGCCGACACCTTCAGCCTGTATCATTCGGCCCTGGGCCGTTCCCGCGCCGACTGGCTGATCGGCATGAACATGAGCCGCCTGTTTACCTTGCTGGGGCGCCAATCCGGCTATCAAGGCGTATTACCGGTAGGCCGGGTGCAAACCCCGACCCTGCGCCTGGTGGTGGACCGTGATCGCAGCATTGCCGATTTCGTGCCGGTGGCATACTGGGCCATTGATGTCGACCTGCGCCACGAGCGCATGACCTTCACCGCCCAATGGCGTGCCCATGATGATGCCTGCGACGACCAGGGCCGCTGCCTTGACCCGCAACTGGCGCGAGACGCCGCCGACGCCATGCTCAACGCCGCCGCTGCGCGGCTGGTAAAGCTGCGTACCGAACGCATGCGCGAGGTGGCGCCCCTGCCCTTCGACCTTGGCACATTGCAGGAAATCTGCTCGAAGAAGCTCGGCCTGGGCGCCCAGGAAACCCTGGATGTCGCCCAATCCCTCTACGAAACCCACAAGGTCATCACTTACCCGCGCAGCGATTGCGGCTACTTGCCGTTGAGCCAGCACAGTGACGCGCCGAAGATTCTCGCGGCCCTGGGCCGTGCGGATACGGCGGTCAACGAACTGATACCGCACATCGACCCCCAACGCCGCTCGCGGGCCTGGAACGACGCCAAGGTCAGCGCCCACCACGGCATCATCCCCACCGGGGCCGGCAAGGATGTCAGCCAACTGACCGGCAAACACCGGGCGGTCTATACCCTGATACGGGCACGCTACCTGGCGCAGTTCCTGCCCAACCATGAATACGACCGTACCCAGGCGGATTTCGACTGCGCAGGGCAAGCGTTGCGTGCGGTGGGCAAAGTCATCATCGAGCCGGGCTGGAAACGCGCATTGCCCGAAGCGCTGGCGCCCGCAAAAGGTCGCGAAGCACCCGCGCCACAAGCCCTGCCGACGTTGGTGCAAGGCCAGGACTACAGCGTGGCCAAGGTCAACCTCAAGGACCTATGGACCCAACCGCCCAAGCCCTTTACCGAAGGCGACCTGATCAAGGCGATGAAAAACGTCGCCAAGCTGGTGGAAGACCCGCTGCTCAAGCAGAAGCTCAAGGACACCACCGGCATTGGCACCGAAGCCACCCGCGCCGGGATCATCCAGGGCTTGCTCGACCGTGGCTACCTGGTGAAAAACGGCAAGGCCCTGTCGGCCACACCGGCGGCGTTCAGCCTGATCGACGCAGTGCCCCGCGCCATCGCCGACCCGGGCACCACCGCCATCTGGGAACAGGCGCTGGACATGGTACAAAGCGGCGAAATGAGCCTGGAAGAATTCGTCGCCAAACAAGCGGCGTGGATGAGCAAGCAGGTGGCTCGCTGCAATGGCATGCGCATGACCATCACCGGCCCAGCCAGCCCGGCAGGCCGAGGCGCCGCGCCCTGGAAGAACAAACGCAAGAGCGCCCCACGCAAGACGGCGGGAAGCACCAAGCGGGCGAAAAAACCGATAACGGCAAAGTAAAACCGGAAAAAATCCGGTGAATGACGCTTTTCGACGAGTTTAACGCCGCTTTGGGCCTTGCCCTGCCGTGGGCGGTCTAGGATTCTTTAGGGGACCCTGACTACCTAACAACAACACCGGAGTGGCCGCCATGAAAACCGTCGCACAAGTGCTCAAAACCAAGGACCAGAAAAACCAGGACGTCCACACCATCCAATGGGACCACACCGTGTTCGAAGCGCTGGTGCGGATGTCAGAGAAAAACGTCGGCGCCTTGCCGGTGGTCAAGGAAGGCACGGTGGTAGGGATCATCAGCGAACGTGATTACGCACGCAAACTCATCCTCAAGGGGCTGTCGTCGGTGACCACGCGGGTCGACGATGTCATGAGTTCTCCTGTCATCACCGTCGACACCCATAAAAGTGTCGAAGAATGCATGAAGATCATGACCGACAGTCACCTGCGCCACTTGCCGGTCGTCGAAGACGGCAAACTGTTGGGCCTGCTGTCCATCGGTGACCTGGTGAAGGAAGCCATCGCCGAACAAGCCGACCTGATCAAACAGCTGGAGCAGTACATTCGCGGCGAATAGGGAAACCCATGCTCGACACGCTGGAACATCAAGAAGACCACCTCGACACCCTGCACCGGGCCATGGCCGAACGGCGCTTTTTGGTCTTGACCGGTGCGGGGATCAGCACCTCCTCGGGCATCCCTGATTACCGCGACAGTGAAGGTGTACGCCGGGGCAAGGCACCGATGATGTACCAGGAATTCCTTGCCACCCCGCAAGCGCGGTGCCGCTACTGGGCGCGGGCAATGCTGGGTTGGCCACGGGTGCGCATTGCCCAGCCGAACAAGGCCCACCTGGCACTGGCGACGCTGCAACAGCGCGAGCACATCAGTGGGCTGATCACGCAAAACGTCGACACCCTGCATGATCAGGCCGGCAGCCATGCGGTGATCGAGCTGCATGGCAGCTTGCATCGGGTGCTGTGCCTGGATTGCCAACTGCGCAGCGAGCGGGATGTGATCCAGCGGCAGATGGAAGTCGATAATCCCCATATGGCACACGTCCATGCGGTACAGGCGCCGGACGGCGACACCTTGCTCGACCCGGTGTTTGAAGAACGCTTCCAGGTGCCCCGCTGCCCCCATTGCAATGGCGAACGGCTGAAACCTGACGTGGTGTTTTTTGGTGAGAATGTCGCCCCGGCGACGGCGCTCAAGGCGATGGCGGCGGTAGACAATGCCGAAGGGTTACTGGTGGTGGGCTCGTCGCTGATGGCCTATTCGGCGTTCCGCCTGTGCAAGGCAATGGCCGAACAGGGCAAGCCGGTGATTGCCATCAACCTGGGCAAGACTCGTGGTGATGAGCTGTTGCAGATGAAGATCGAGGCGTCGTGCGAGCGGTTGTTGCCGTTGTTGGCTGATCGACTCGGCTAGCAGGTCATTTGACCTCTCAGCCCCAGCGACCCAGCGCACAAAAAATGACGCCCAAGTCACGTTTTCCCGCATTCTCCCGTCCCCACAGCCATTTATGTAGTGACCAAAAATAATCACTACATAACCGTTGACGTAACGTTTTTGTCCTTGCATGATCTAGACGTCTCCCGGATCGGGAGCGTTGGTAACAAGCGTTTTGAACAGGCTCGTCTGACCGCCGAGCTGTTTTTCCGGATGTGCACTGCCCACAAGGCAGATTGATGAAGCTGACCGGCCCTGAAAGGGACAGGTACAAGGAGCTCAAACGCTGCTTGTCTTCGTTATGAAAGCGTTGCGTAGCAGTTCATCAGCAAGACTACATGCATCAGGTTCAAGACCCTGCCCGTATTCGGCAGACCGTCACTGACGCCCGGTTTTCGGAACCGGAGACAAATAAGCAGTTTTAACGAATCAATTGATAGATCGCCAACTGGTCAAGGGGCTTACACATGAATCTGAACAACCAACCAACTATCGATGAATTGGCTGAGATGTTCGCAGCGCAGAAAGACACACTCGACGACCATATCCTGTGGATTGGCAAATCGGGCGAAGTGCAAATTGACTGCCTGGCGCCCCATACCGAAGAAGCCGAGTTCGACCGCAATAACCGTGAACTGGCGGCGCGCCTGAAGATGTACCGCCGTGGCCAGGGTTATGTCGGCAAGAAAGCCGCGGCCGATCGCAACTTTATCGAGCAGGTGTTCCATACACTTAATACCGAATGGCAGAACCTCAAAGGCCAATCGCAAGTTAAAGTGATTGATAGATACTGCTGATAACCAAGCATTAACCATTTAGCCCGCTCGTTTATTCGAGCGGGCTTTTTAATACCTGTTTTATAACAGCGCGGGAAATCTGCCCTTCCCCGCTTCATCGCGAAAGATATCAAACAACACCTGCGCCGCCGCCGAAAGTTCATGCCCGGGTTTGGTCAACACGCCAATCGGCCGCTCGATCACCGGGCCGGTCAAGGTAATGCACTGGGCACCCGCCTCCTCCATCTGCCGAGCACACAACGCCGGCACAGCGCTGACCCCCAGGCCACTGGCGACCATCTTGCCCACAGTCGCCAGTTGGTGGCTTTCCAACGCAACGGGCAGCTTCATCTGCAAGGCGCCGAGGTGTTCTTCCAGCATCACCCGTACCGTGGAGGGCCGTTGCAAGGTAATGAACGGTTGCTCCAGCAAGGTCTTCCAATCGATCTCGGCACGCTGCGCCAACGGCGAATCCCCTGGCACCACCGCCATAAAGCGGTCCAGATACAAAGGCGTGAACGCCAGTGACGAACCTTCAGACGGTTCGAACGCCACGCCCAATTCCACCTGACGGTCGCGGACCATCTCCAGCACCTGCTCGTTGATCAAGTCATGCACCGTCACGTTCACCTGGGGGTAACGTGCGCGGAATATCTTCAGGATCGGCGGCAACAGATTCCCCGCGAACGACGGCATCGCCGCCACCGTGACGCGGCCACGCTGCAGGGTGAAACGTTGGCGCAGTTCGTCCTCGGTATTGTCCCAATCGGCAATCAAGCGACGTGCCAGGGGCAACAGGGATTCACCTTCAGGGGTCAGCGCAACGTTGCGGGTATTTCGGCTGAACAGGCGCCCGCCCAGCCCTTCTTCCAGGCCCTTGATGGTCAGGCTCAGCGCCGATTGAGAAAGGTGCAGGCGCTCGCAGGCCGCGGCGAAACTCAGGCTCTGGGCCACGGCGAGAAAGGCGCGCATCTGTTTAACGGTCATGAGGCTGCTCCGGATGACGGGTCGACTATGCTGTTTTCTAAATCAATCAACCTTAAAAAACAACTTAACAAATCAATCCGTCGGCGCAACACTCAATTCACTGGCTGGACCACAAACAATAAAAGAGGTGCATATGGCAGGTTTCGATAAACGCGTGGCGTCCTATGAAGAAGCGCTGGCAGGCCTGGAAGACGGCATGACCGTGCTCTCCGGCGGTTTTGGCCTGTGTGGCATTCCGGAAAACCTCATTGCCGAGATCAAGCGCAAAGGCACCCGCGACCTGACGGTGGTTTCCAACAACTGTGGCGTCGACGGTTTCGGCCTGGGTGTGCTGCTGGAAGAAAAACAGATCAGCAAAGTGATCGCCTCCTATGTGGGTGAAAACGCCCTGTTCGAAAAACAACTGCTCAGTGGTGAGATCGAGGTAATCCTCACTCCCCAAGGCACCCTGGCGGAAAAAATGCGCGCAGGCGGCGCCGGCATCCCGGCCTTCTTCACCGCCACCGGCGTCGGCACCCCAGTCGCCGAAGGCAAGGAAACCCGTGAGTTCAATGGCCGCCCATATTTGATGGAGGAATCCATCACCGGCGATTTCGCCATCGTCAAAGGCTGGAAAGCTGACCACTTCGGCAACGTCATCTACCGCCACACGGCCCAGAACTTCAACCCGCTGGCCGCCACCGCCGGCAAGATCACCGTGGTTGAAGTCGAGGAAATCGTCGAACCGGGCGAGCTGGACCCGGCGCAGATCCACACCCCTGGCATCTACGTCGACCGGATCATCTGCGGCACCTTCGAAAAGCGCATTGAACAGCGCACCGTCCGCAAGTAATCCCCGTCCAGAACAATAAGAGGAAACAACCATGGCTCTTACCCGCGAACAAATGGCTCAACGCGTCGCCCGCGAAATGCAGGACGGTTACTACGTAAACCTGGGCATCGGCATTCCAACCCTGGTGGCCAACTACATCCCCGACGGCATGGAAGTAATGCTGCAATCGGAAAACGGCCTGCTCGGCATGGGCCCGTTTCCTACTGAAGACACCATCGATGCCGACATGATCAACGCCGGCAAGCAAACCGTCACCGCACGCATCGGCGCCTCGATCTTCTCGTCCGCCGAGTCCTTCGCGATGATTCGCGGCGGGCATGTCGATCTCACCGTACTGGGCGCATTTGAAGTGGACGTACAAGGCAACATCGCCTCGTGGATGATCCCGGGCAAGCTGGTCAAGGGCATGGGCGGCGCCATGGACCTGGTGGCCGGCGCGGAAAACATCATCGTGATCATGACCCACGCGTCCAAGGACGGTGAGTCCAAGTTGCTCAGCCAATGCAGCCTGCCACTGACCGGTGCCAACTGCATCAAGCGCGTGCTGACCGACCTTGCGTACCTGGAAATCGAAAATGGCGCTTTTGTCCTCAAGGAACGCGCACCTGGCGTCAGCGTTGAAGAGATTGTGAGCAAGACCGCCGGTAAACTGATCGTTCCGGACCACGTTCCAGAAATGCACTTCCAGTGAGGACAGATTCCATGCAAGACGTCGTGATTGTTGCTGCCACCCGCACCGCCGTGGGCAGCTTCCAAGGTTCGCTGGCGAGCATTCCGGCCCCGGAACTGGGCGCCGCCGTGATCCGCCGCCTGCTGGAGCAGACCGGCCTGGACCCGGCCGAAGTGGATGAAGTGATCCTCGGCCAAGTGCTTACCGCAGGCAGCGGCCAGAACCCGGCGCGCCAGGCTTCGATCCTCGCCGGCCTGCCCCATGCCGTGCCGAGCCTGACCCTGAACAAGGTCTGCGGCTCGGGCCTCAAGGCCCTGCACCTGGGCGCACAGGCCATCCGTTGCGGCGACGCCGAGGTGATCATCGCCGGCGGCATGGAAAACATGAGCCTGGCCCCGTACGTATTGCCCGCCGCACGCACCGGTTTACGCATGGGCCACGCGAAGATGATCGACAGCATGATCACCGACGGCCTGTGGGATGCGTTCAACGACTACCATATGGGCATCACCGCCGAGAACCTGGTGGACAAGTACGGCATCAGCCGTGAAGCCCAGGACGCGTTCGCCGCCGCATCCCAGCAAAAAGCCGCCGCCGCTATCGAAGCCGGACGCTTTGCCGATGAGATCACACCGATCCTGATTCCCCAGCGCAAAGGCGACCCGGTGGCCTTCGCGGTAGACGAACAACCCCGTGCCGGCACCACCGCCGAATCCCTGGCCAAACTCAAGCCCGCGTTCAAAAAAGACGGCAGCGTCACCGCCGGCAACGCCTCCAGCCTCAATGACGGCGCCGCTGCGGTGCTGCTGATGAGCGCCGACAAAGCCCGCGCCCTCGGCCTGCCCGTACTGGCGCGCATCGCCAGCTACGCCAATGCCGGCGTTGACCCGGCCATCATGGGCATTGGCCCAGTTTCAGCCACCCGCCGTTGCCTGGACAAAGCCGGCTGGCAGTTGGCAGACCTGGACCTGATCGAAGCCAACGAAGCCTTCGCCGCACAATCCCTGGCGGTGGGCAAAGAGCTGGAATGGGACGCCGACAAGGTCAACGTCAATGGCGGCGCCATCGCCATCGGCCACCCCATTGGTGCTTCAGGCTGCCGCGTGCTGGTGACCCTGCTGCATGAAATGATCAAGCGAGATGCCAAGAAAGGCCTGGCGACGCTGTGCATCGGCGGCGGCCAAGGCGTAGCCCTGGCGCTCGAACGCAGCTGATTCAAAGAGCACCATGGAAAAGGCCTGGCTCCACGAAAAGCCGGGCCTTTTCTTTGACGACAATCTGCTGCAGAAAACACAGTCAAAATGTGGGAGGGGGCTTGCTCCCGATAGCAATTTATCAGCCAAACTGAAGTGACTGAGCCACCGCTATCGGGAGCAAGCCCCCTCCCACATTTGATCTCATTGCCTGTCAGCTTGTGGCACCGCAAACACCGCACTCGCCCGCAGCACAATCCGCTCCTCCACTTGCAGGCTCAGCGTAGCAAACGCCATCTGCCGCCCGCGCTTGTGGTTGTCCAAGCGCATCAACGCTTCATGCAACGCTGATAGCGCTCATCCACACGTTTGGCGAACCATGCCGTGGTCAGGTTGCGGGTGATCTTCGGGCTCTTGAGCACAATGCCCGGCAGGATCGCCCGTGGCAGCGGCTTGCCGGCAGCCTGATCGGCCAGGGCGAATACGCGCTTGTAGAGGGTGGTGCCCTCGAAATCCAACTGCCCGCCCTGCTCCAGCTGGCTGCGGATGCTCGGGTTACGCATGTCCAGCTTCGCCCCCAGTGAGCGCACCGCCAGCTCGGTGGTGCCGGGCAGCAAGGAGCCGTAGCGGATCAAATCCCCATCCAGCGCCAGTTCTTTGCCGGTGATGCGGCTGACAGCGGCCTGGAACGCAGCATTGCGGCTGGCGTACCAGCCCGCATTGAAATCGGCAAAGCGGTACAGCGGCTGGTCGTAGTTCACCGGGTAGCCGAGCAAATGCGCAATGCCGAAGTACATACCGCCGCGACGGGTGAACACTTCGCGGCGAATAGTACCGTCCACCGTGTAGGGATAACCCCGCGCCTGTTTTTGCGCGAAGTCGATACTGACCTGCATCGGGCCTGCGGTGTGCACCGGGTTGAACCCGCCAAACAACGTATTGCCCAGGGGCACCATGCTGATGAAGTCATCGAAGATCGCGCTCAGGTCCTTTTCCGTGCGTGCGGCATTCAAGCGGTCGGCGTAAGACTTGCCGGTGGGCGAACGCAATTGCAATGCACTGCGTACCACGAACGCGGGCACATGCACCTTGCCGGCACGACGCAGGATTTCATCCTGAGCGATCTTACCCATGCCAGGCACCGGCGGGTCCACCTGATAGGTCGACTCCTGCTCGGTCACCGCCAGCACGGCGCAGATGTTTTCGGTGCTGGGGTAGATTTTCTGGGCGTCGAAGGCAGTGTAGATGTCCTGGGCCCAACCGTTGCGGTCCGCCACCTTGGCCGGCAGCAGGCGCACGATCTGCGCCTTCACCTCGGCTTCACTGCGCTCAGGCTGCTGCGGGCCACGTGAAGTGGAGCAACCGGCCAGCACCAGCAAAGGAATGAGACAGAGGATCAGGCGGTTTGAATACATGAGGCTTCCTTGGTTAACGGCGGACCGGGCAGTGCAGATATCGACAGGTAAGTCTAACCGGGGTTCGTTGGTGTGCAGAACCGGGTACCTGGCCGTAGCTGAAACATCCCACATAACTGCCGGATAAGCTCTACTCCCCTGCCCCGGTAGCCGCTGCAAAGTCCCTCGCCTGATTGAACAGTGCGAGGGATTGCAGATGGTTTTTTTCGTTAGAGCTGTGGTTGATGGGGCTGGCGCTTGAACCCGGCCATCGGCAGGCTGGCCCTGACCCCGATGGATGCGCAGACGCCCAACGTTGATGGTGTTCTGCGCGACTTCCGCGATTGCCTGAACACGTTTGACGCCTGGGCTTCGAGCTTCTGGAGCTTCTCGGCGCTGGATGTGGAGCAGGTGTTCAAGGTTGGGGATGAAGTGGCGCTGGTTGCGCCGATCAAGGCTTCCAGCCTTCCCAGCAGCACCGTTGCGATGTGCCAGGCCAGCGGTACGTTGACCCTGGTGCATATGTTCCAGAGCACGCGGTTTGTGCCCATTGGCAATACACCGGTGATGCTGCAAGCCCTGGCCCGGGATGGCACTCCGGTGGGTGCGCCGATCCACCGGACCATCGGCCCCAGCGGCATCCTTGAAGTCAACGGCTGTACCCGTGACCAGCAGTACCAAATCACTTTCTATCCCAACGTTTCCGCGGATCACGTCAAGGCGCTGTATGCGTCTTATCAGGCGGTAATCGGCGGGCTGGAAGTGCGCTTGCGCGAAACGTGGAGCAGCACGTTTCAGGCGCAATGGAAAAGCTACACGGACGCGACACCGCTTGACCGACGCCGACTCGTGGAAGCGGCGTTTCTCAGTGGCATGGGCAAGGCGCTTTACCACCTGTGGGACAACGTCACACAGCTGTATGACCTGTTGGCAGACCTCAAGCCCAACAGCGAAAAGCTGCTGCAGTATCTCTCTCAAGCTGAACTGGATGAGCTGCTGACGCTGGGCAAGGACACGATTGCCCAGGGCCTGCTGGTGCTCAGTGATGAGCCGCTGTTGTTTATCTATCTGTCGGCGATGGTCAGCTGGATGCGCATGCTGCCGCCGCCGGAGATGAATGAACTGTGGGGCGAAATCACCGGTGAGGTGCTGATCAGCCTGCTGCTGATTCGCGTCTTGGGGGCGATGGGGTTGACGGCTCGGCTGGGGACTCAGGTGCTCAGTCATATCAAATCTGGCCGTGCTCGGGCGTTGTTGGAGCTGCTGGCCAAGCAGCTTGTGGGGCCGGGGTTGGGGCCGCATGTGGAGGCGGCAAAGCCGTTGTTGTTGGGGAGTGCGGCGACGCCGGTCAAGGCAGTATCGGTTGCGCCGTTGAAGGCTGGGGAAAATCTGGTTGCCAACTCGGTGCCAGCGGTTCGTAACAAGACTCGGCAGACGGTGCTGGTCCGGCAGGAGCCTGTGGATGATGTGCCTGCCGTGGCATCGAATCCCAAAGGGGATGCGGCGGCTCCAGCGAATAAAACTGCCACCAATGGCTGCCCGGTGTCGATGGTCACCGGCGAGGAACTGCTGACCCTCACCGATGGTGCGCTGGACGGTGTTTTGCCGTTTGAGTGGACCCGGTTGTATCGCACCAGTGCGGTGGAACTGGAGTGTGGGTTGGGGTTTGGGTGGAGTCATTCGCTGGCCCATCGGCTGGTTGTTTCTGGCGACTCGGTGGTGTGGACCGATCATGAGAATCGCCGTACTCAGTTTCCATTGCCCACCGATTCTCGACCCGCGATCACCAATAGCCTGGCGGAAGCGGCGATCTACTTGGGCTCGGCTCCTGATGAACTGGTGCTGGCCCAGGCGTCACGGTTCTATCACTTTCGCGATGGTGTGCTGGTTTCGATCAGTGATGCGTATGACAACCGCCTGCGCATTGGCCGTGATCGTTCAGGGCGGATTGAGCGGCTGGATAACGGCGTCGGTCGCTCGCTTTTGTTGCGCTATGAACTGGATCGCATCGTCGCGGTGGACTACCAGGTTCATCGCGCCACAGGCCGCGCCCCCGACGTCTGGGTGACCGAGCAAAACGTTGTTTCCTACGCCTATGACGAAGACGGACGACTGGTTTGCGCGACCAATGCCGTCGGTGAAAGCGAGGGTTATCGGTACGACGATCAGCACGTCATAGTTGAGCGACAGTTGGCCGGTGGGGCGAGTTTCTATTGGGCGTGGGAAGGCTCCGGCAAGGCGGCGCGCTGTGTCCGGCATTGGGCGAGTTTTTCGCAGATGGACACGCGCTATGCCTGGGGGGATGACGGGCGCGTCACCGTGCATAACGCCGATGGTAGCCAGGAAGTCTATGTTCACGATGACCGGGCGCGGCTGGTGCAGCGGATTGATCCGGACGGCGCCGAGCATTTCAAATCCTACGATGAAAAAGGCCGGTTAACTGTCGAGCAAGATCCGCTGGGGGCGGTGACGGCTTATCAGTACGACGAAGCTGGGCGCTTGGTGGCGTTGTTTCCGGGGGATGATGAGCCGACGTCCTACGAGCATGACAACGGCTTCGTACGGGTTGTACGGCGTGGCGAGGCGGTCTGGAAATATGAGCGTAATCACCAGGGCTACGTTACGCGTAGGACCGATCCCGATGGGCATGTTACGGACTACAGCTACAACAAACAGGGGCAACTGACGGGGGTTTGGTACCCGGATCACAGTTGTCATCGGTTGGTGTGGAATGAGAGTGGGCAGTTGCTTGAGGAGCAATTGCCGAATGGCGCGATCAAGCGATATCGCTATGACGACCTCGGGCGACAGATTGCCCGTGAGGATGAACATGGCGCGCAGACCCAGTATCAATGGGACGCCGCAGGTCGCCTGCTGAAACTATCCCAGCCCGGCGGAGCTTGCAGGGAATTCAGCTACAACCCCTACGGCAAAATCATCGCCGAACGCGATGAACTCGGCCACGTCACCCGCTACGAATACGCCGACGGCCTGCACCTGATCAGCCGCCGCATCAACGCCGACGGCACCCAGGTCCAGTACCGCTACGACAACGTTCGGTTACTGCTGACCGAAATCGAAAACGAAGTCGGCGAAACCTACCAACTCGACTATCACCCCAACGGCCTGATCCAACAGGAAACCGGCTTCGACGGCCAGCGCACCGCCTACGTTTACGACCTCAACGGCAACCTGCAGGAAAAGACCGAATACGGCGACGACGGCAGTCAGCTAGTTACCCGCTACGAGCGCGACCACGCCGGGCGTCTTGTACGAAAAACCCTGCCCGATAACAGCGTGGTCGATTACACCTACGACCGCCAAGGCAATCTCCTCAGCGTCGAGGACGGCCACTGGGCGTTAGCCTACGAGTACGACCGCCAAAACCGCCTCACCGCCGAACACCAAGGCTGGGGCACCTTGCGCTATGGCTACGACGCCTGCGGCCAACTGAAAAACCTGCGCCTGCCGGATAACAACCGCCTCACCTTCAACCACGATAAAGGCGGCCACCTCGCCACCGTCGAGCTCAACGGCGAAGTGCTCACCTCGCATCTATTTCACAGCGGTCGCGAACACCAGCGCCAACAAGGCCAACTGCTCAGCCACTACCACTACGACGACCAGCACCGCCTGCACGCTCACGCCGTCACACAGCAGGAAAACTACCTTTACCAGCGCCAATACGACTACGACAAAAGCGGCAACCTCACCCGCCTGCACGACACCCGCAAAGGCCAACACGACTACCGCTACGACCCACTCGCCCGCCTGACCCGCGCCGATCACTCGCAGGACGTGCAGGAACGCTTCGGCCACAACCCAGCGGGCAACCTGCTCATGCAAGACCGCCCCGGCCCGGACATCGTCGCCGCCAACCGCCTGGTGATCCAGGGCGACCGCAACTACGACTACGACGCCTTCGGCAACCTCATCCGCGAACGGCGTGGCAAGGGCCATAAACTCGTCACCGAATACCGCTACGACTGCCAGCATCGGCTGATCGGCGTCACAAAACCGAACGGCGAAACCGCCAGTTATCGCTATGACCCCTTTGGGCGGCGTATCAGCAAGAACGTGGATAACAAAACCACGGAGTTTTTCTGGCAAGGCGACAAGCTGATTGCCGAACACCATGCGGACTGTCATCGCAGCTACATCTACGAACCAGACAGCTTCCGCCCGTTGGCACTGCTGGAAGGGTTTGGTCCAAAAGAAACAAAGCCCTACCACTACCAACTCGACCACCTCGGCACACCGCAGGAACTCACCACTCCCGAAGGCGAAATCGTCTGGTCCGCCCACTACCGCGCCTACGGCCAGATTGCCCGGCTCGACGTAGGCAAAATCGACAATCCGCTGCGTTTCCAAGGGCAGTATTTCGACCAAGAAAGCGGTCTGCACTACAACCGCCATCGCTACTACAATCCGGACATTGGTCGTTACCTGACGCCGGATCCGGTGAAGTTGGCGGGGGGGAACAATGGGTACCGGTATGTGCCCAATCCTACGGGGTGGGTGGATCCGTTAGGCTTAAGTACATGTCCAGGCGCAGATGAATGTAAGCCTTATCAAAATACAGAAACCTCTCACAGACAGGCAAAGGTGGATGAGGGAGCTCCTCCGCTACCGGGCCCAGACAACAAACGAGAATATCTATATCGCGGAGACTTGAGAGAACCAGATGAAATCTTTGAAAATGGATTTGAAAGTAGAGGAACTAGCACAGACCTTTTCCTCCACACGTTGAATAATGCCAGCCCTCCTAGCAATTTCGTCCCCACCTCGACTTCAAGGAAACAAGCACTGGTATTTGCTTCAAATTATGGTTTCGAAGAAGGCTTTCTTTACACGCTGAGAAAAATCCCTGGAAGGGACGTAAACAAAGAGTTGGGCGCACGCTCAAAACATAAAAATGAATTAGAAATTGCAATTCCAGGGCGAATAGATACGAAGGATATTTTAGGAGCATCGCCAGTCAATGAAGACGGCACCTTCAGGGGATACACGATATTGAACCCTAATAGGAAATACCCATGAAATCACGTGAAATCACCACCATCAAAAACGGTATACGTGACAGTGCGGTGGTCGAATACGAAGGGGGCAAACCCACCCTTTATCTATTGCTTAGCAATGGGACACAAAAAACCTACACAGCAATGGACCTGTACGATTGCTTCGGCTTATTGAGAGCTGACTTGAAAGACACAATTTTTCTGTGCAAAGGTGCGAAAATCAACGTCCACACGTCAGGTATGTCTTCACATATGTCCAATGGACTTGTTGCTTACGAGATGACAATGGGGCAGCCAGAGGGAGAACTCGTACATATCTTCGCTCATGAGGAAAACGATCTCACCAACGACATACAAGAGCAGCATGACTTCTGCCAACGTTGGGCTGAGTCGGTAGAGATTTAGCCGAATCCCCCCCGTGACAAGCAAGCTCGCTCGCCACAGGGTTAACCGATGCCCTTAAATTCCTGCCAACGCCAAATCCATCGCAAAATACGTAAAAATCAAATCCGCCCCCGCCCGCTTAATCGACCCCAACGTCTCACGCACCACCCGGTCCTCATCAATCGCCCCGGCCTGTGCGCCGAACTTGATCATCGCGTACTCACCACTCACCTGATACGCCGCCACTGGCAGGCGTGAAGCCTCGCGGATGTCGCGGATGATATCGAGGTAGGCGCCGGCTGGCTTGACCATCAGCGCGTCGGCGCCTTCCTGTTCGTCGAGCAGTGATTCGCGCACGGCTTCGCGGCGGTTCATCGGGTTCATCTGGTAGCTTTTGCGGTCGCCCTTGAGGGCGCTGCCGCCGGCTTCGCGGAATGGGCCGTAGAGGGCCGAGGCGAATTTGGTGGAGTAGGCCATGATCGGGATATGGGTGAAACCAGCGTCATCCAGGGCGCGGCGGATAGCCTGGACCTGGCCGTCCATGGCGGCAGACGGTGCAATCACGTCGGCCCCGGCGCGGGCGGCGGCTACGGCTTGTTTGCCGAGGTTGACCAGGGTCGCGTCGTTGTCGACATGGGCACCGTGCATCACGCCACAGTGGCCGTGGTCGGTGTATTCGCAAAAGCAGGTGTCGGACATCACGATCATTTCCGGCACCGCGTCCTTGATGATCGAGGACATGCGCGAAACCAGGCCCTGTTCTTTCCAGGTGTCGCTGCCGCTGGCGTCCAGGTGGTGGGACACACCGAAGGTCATCACCGACTTGATACCCGCACGGGCGTAACGCTCGATCTCACCGGCCAGTTTCTTCTCAGGGATGCGCAGCACGCCCGGCATGCTGGTGATCGGCACGAAGTCGTCGATTTCTTCTTCGACGAAAATCGGCAGCACCAGGTCGTTGAGGGTGAATTCGCTTTCCTGGAACAAGCCACGCAGCTCCGGGGAGCGGCGCAGGCGACGGGGGCGGGCTTGGGGGAACTGACTGGTCATGGCTTTCCTGAAAAAATGGCTGAAATCTTTGGGGCCAAAGCTTATGCCCCCAAGTCCTGGCAACACAAACGCCAAGGGGCCAATAGTGTATTGCCAGGCACGTAACAATTCATTGATCTAGAGCTGTAGTCGCCCTTCGATGCACAGCGCTACGGCGCCACCGACCCAGATCTCGTCACCCTGGCGCTCGATGTGAATACGCCCCGCTCGCCCCATGGCCGTGCCTTGGCTGACGACGTAACGGCTGGGTGCCAGGCCCTCGGCGAGCAACCATTGCGCCACACCGGCATTCAAGCTGCCGGTGGCCGGGTCTTCAGGGGCACCGTCGCCAGCGACAAAGGCGCGCACTTCAAATTGCGCATCTACTGCGTCGCGAGCCGGGTCACAAGGGGCAATCACCCCCACCGCGAGATCCTGTAGCTGCGAATAGTCCGGCCTCAGGCCCAACACCGCATCACGATCAGCCAGCATCACTGCCAGCCAACCTGCACCGTTGTCGACCCACTGACTGCGCACAATGGCCCCGTGCGCCAGGCCCAGTGCCAGGCGCACGCGCTCGAGCAGCGGCGCCTCCAACGGCCCGGTGCGCAACAACGGCGGCGCGATAAACGCCAGTTCATTACCTTGGCGACGGATGCGCACCAAGCCGATTTCGCACTCCTGGATGATCTCCTCCCCGTGCGGCACGCCACCGGCTTGCAGCCAGGCGTGGCAACTGCCCAAAGTCGGATGCCCGGCGAATGGCAGTTCCTTGAGAGTGGTGAAGATTCTTACGCGGTAATCGGCCCGCGGATCGCGGGGCATCAGCAAGAACGTGGTTTCGCTGAGGTTGGTCCAATTGGCGAAGTCCGCCATCTGCTGGTCCGTGAAACTATCGGCACCCAGTACCACTGCCAGCGGGTTGCCTTTAAGGGGGACTCGGCTAAATACGTCCAATTGCTGGAAATCAAAAGTCGGCATGCTTCAACTCGGAATGTTCAGGCCACGGATCACCGCCGGACGTGCAACAAAGCCGTCCAGCGCGCGCAGTACGTTAGGGAAGTCGGTAATACCCACCACGTCGCCGGATTCGTAGAAGCCAATCAGGTTGCGAATCCAGGGGAACGTGGCGATGTCAGCGATGCTGTACTCGTCGCCCATGATCCAGGTGCGGCCCAGCAGGCGTTTTTCCAGGACTTCCAGCAAGCGCCGGGCTTCGGCGACGTAGCGATCACGCGGGCGCTTGTCTTCATAAGCCTTGCCGGCGAATTTGTTGAAGAACCCTACCTGGCCGAACATCGGGCCGATCCCGGCCATCTGGAACATCAGCCACTGCAGGGTTTCATAACGGGTGGCCGGGTCTTCGGAGAGCAACTGGCTGGTCTTTTCCGCCAGGTAGATCAGGATCGCGCCGGACTCGAACAACGCCAGCGGCTGACCGCTCGGGCCGTTGGGGTCGATGATCGCGGGGATCTTGTTGTTGGGGTTCAAGGACATGAACTCGGGCGACAACTGGTCCTGGGTGTCGAAACTGACCTTGTGCGCCTCATAGGGCAGGCCCAGCTCCTCGAGCATGATCGACACCTTGACGCCGTTGGGCGTGGGCAACGAGTACAGTTGCAGGCGTTCCGGGTGCTGGGCGGGCCATTTGCTGTTGATCGGGAAAGCGGCGAGTGCGTTCATCGAGAACTCCCTGGGCGGAAAGCCCTCATGATAGTCATCTGCCCGCCTGCGTGCATGGGTCATCGTTGCGCAACATTTCCCGGTTAGTATCCCGCATGGGCGAACCAAAGCGCCCGAAAGCACTCTTAAGAGCGCTCGAAGGGTGAAGGAGGCACCTTGCTATACCGACAGGGAATACCGCAGGACGCTTGACGCGTCACTGGGGCCGGGCTTGTCCGCCCTAACCCGACGCACGAAGACTCGAACCTATAATGAAGATCAAGCCTCTGCGCCTTGTGCAACAATTCAAACGCTATTCATACATGATGTTGCCGCTGCTGCTGGTCAGCGCGGCCATCGTCACCGTTCTCGACGCCCGTGAAAGCCGTGCCCAACCTGTGGACGGGGTGCAAACCCTGGTATTCCTGCGCCATGGCGAAAAACCGGCCGGCGGCCTGGGCCAACTCAATTGCCAGGGCCTGAACCGCGCCATGAACCTGGCTACCGTGTTGCCGGAAAAATTCGGCAAGGCCAACTATGTGTTTGCCGCCAACCCGACACGTAATGTCGAGGAAGGTGAGCTGGACAATTCCTACAGCTACATTCGTCCATTGATAACCATCAGCCCCAGCGCGATAAAGCTTGGCCTGCCGGTGAACATCGAGTTTTCAGCGAATGACACCAGCGCCCTGGCCGAAGAACTGGTCGAGGACAAGTACCGCAACGCGACGATCTACACGGCCTGGTCCCATGGTTACTTGCCGGAACTGATCAACAAAGTCGCCAGCGAAGCGTCCGGCGAAAAGCACACCATCACCGATGACTGGTCCGGCAATGACTATGACTCCCTGTACGTGCTGACACTGACCTGGCACAACGGTAAGGCCTCGCTGCTCAGCCGTAACTATAAGCAGGGGCTCAATAACGGCGAGGAAAGCTGCCCGGATCCAACCCAGGTCAGCGCAGATATCTGAAGCATGAGCCGCAGGGGCGTATGATGCGCGGCTATCGACTCACCTGCGGATCATCTTCATGCCCAACCTCGCTTCCACCCAGCCCCGCCGGGGCTGGTCGTTCTGGTGGAAACCAGCGCTGTTCCTCCTGGTGGCCTGCATCGGCCTCTACTATGTGAAATGGTCGCCCTACTACTTCAAGGCGTTTGTAGCGGCGGACAGCCACAGCATCGGCGCCTCGATTCTCAATGACCAGCGAAGCTCGCCCCTCGCGGCGGCGCTTGCCTATGCCCAGGTGTATTTCCTGGCGATCTGGAAAGCCGCGGTGCTGGCGGTGATCCTGGGTTCATTGCTGCAAGTGCTGATCCCCCGCGACTGGCTGCTGCGCCTGTTTGGCCGCGCCGGGCTGGGCTCGACCCTGCGCGGCGGGTTGTTCGCCTTGCCGGGGATGATGTGCAGTTGCTGTGCAGCCCCTGTGGCGGCAGGCATGCGGCGCCAACAGGTGTCGGTAGGCGCAGCGCTGGCGTTCTGGATTGCCAACCCGGTGTTGAACCCGGCCACCCTGGTGTTCATGGGCTTTGTATTGGGCTGGGACTTCACTGCGCTACGGCTGGTGGCGGGGATTGTGCTGGTGGTGGGGGTGTCTCTGGTGGCGCAGCGGATTGCGCGCCCGGACAAAGTGCCGGAAGCGGCGCTGGAGGCCGTCGCCAACGTCAGCACCGTGGAGTCGCAACCGTTCCTGGGGCGCTGGCTGCGCACCCTGTGGCAGCTGTTCTGGAGCACCATCCCGGTGTATATCCTGGCGGTGCTGATCCTCGGCGCGGCGCGGGTGTGGCTGTTCCCCCATGTGGACGGAGCGATGACCAACAGCCTTGTATGGCTGGTGCCACTGGCGATTGTCGGCACGCTGTTCGTGATTCCTACGGCAGCAGAGATTCCCATCGTACAAACCATGATGACCCTGGGCATGGGCAACGGCCCGGCCGTGGCCTTGCTGATGACCCTGCCGAGCGTGAGCCTGCCGTCGCTGTTGATGCTGCGCAAGGATTTCGATGCGCGGGTGCTGGTGACGGTGGCCGGGCTGACCATGCTGGTGGGGGTGGTGTGTGGGTTGATCGGGGCAGTAATTCTTTAGTGGTAGCGTGAGGCTTGCCTGCGATGAGGCCCGATAGGTCACCCCACCCGTGCCACCCGCTCGCGCAAATACTCCACTACCGCAGCCTGCTCGCCGGCAAACTCGATACGCGCGCCTTTCTTTTCACGCTGGAACGCGTACATCGGGTCGTAGTACTCGCGCAACAACCCTTCAATCCACACCCGATGCAAATCCACCGCGCCGCTGCGCGCCTGTTCCGCCAGGGCCTCTTGCAAGAGCGCCTGCAACCGTTGGAAGCGCTCACCGCCAAGGCGCTTGTGAATATTGACCAGACTCTGGGTCAAGCGCTCGGCGAACAACGCCTGGCCGGTTTCACCAAACACTTCAATGAACTCGGCGCACAGGTCCACCACGTAATCACGCAAGATGCGCTCAACGCGGCCTTGGACATTGTCTTCCAGCCACACCATCGGGAACGTCTGCATCCCCGTGTGCAACGACAAGGGCAGCGCACAACTGCCGATCATGCGGCTCTCATCCTCGACCACAAACTGCTCGATGCCGCCTGCACGTTTCTTTAGCACGTCCACCGCCAAGCAGTTCTCGAAGTCGATATTCGACGGTTGTGTCGTAGCACGTTTACCGAAGCTGGAGCCGCGATGGTTGGCGTGACCTTCCAGGTCCAGGGCATTACACAGTTGGCCGAGTACTTCGGTTTTGCCGGTGCCGGTCATGCCGCCGAGCAGCAGGAAATCACACTGGGCGGTCGCCTGCTCCAGGGTGTCCAGCAAAAAACTACGCATGGCCTTGTAGCCACCGCCGACGCGGGGATACTCAATACCCGCTTCGGTTTTCAACCATTGCTGCACGATCTGCGAACGCAGCCCGCCGCGAAAGCAGTACAGGTAGCCGTCAGGATGGGCCTGGGCAAATTGCGCCCACTGCGCGATACGCTCGGCCTTGATCGCCCCGGACACCAACTCATGCCCCAGCACGATCGCCGCTTGCTGGCCCTGCTGCTTGTAACAAGTGCCAACCCGCTGGCGTTCATCGTCGGTCATCAACGGCAGGTTGAGCACCCCAGGGAACGCGCCCTTGTTGAACTCGACCGGCGCGCGGGTATCCATCATCGGCCGGTCGTTGAGGAAGATGTCGCGGTAATCGGTGATGTCAGTCGCCATCAAACCACCTCTACCGCGGTGGTCTGTCGCTCGAGCAGTTCACCGATAGGCTCAAGGGCCAGGCCCAGTTCAGCGGCCACCGCGTGGAACTCGGCGTCGCCTTCCGGGGTGACAGCGATCAGCAGGCCACCGCTGGTCTGTGGGTCGCACAGCACACGTTTGTGCAACTCCTGCACGCGCCCCAGCTTACTGGCGTAGCTGTCGAAGTTACGCAAAGTGCCACCGGGCACGCAGCCTTGGTCCAGGTAGTACTCGACCCCCGGCAGGCGTGGGACTTTGGCGTATTCGATGCGAGCCGTCAGGCCACTGCCGTCGGCCATTTCCACCAAGTGGCCAAGTAGGCCGAAACCGGTGACGTCGGTCATGGCCGTCACCCCGGCCAACTTACCGAAACGGCTTCCGGGCTTGTTGAGGGTACACATCCAGTCACGGGCCAGGCCGATATCGGCCTCGCGCAGTTTGCCCTTCTTTTCAGCAGTGGTGAGGATGCCGATGCCCAGGGGCTTGGTCAGGTACAGGCGGCAGCCGACGGTAGCCGTGTCGTTACGTTTCATATGGCGCTTTTGCACGATACCGGTCACGGCCAAGCCGAATATCGGCTCCGGTGCGTCGATGGAATGCCCGCCCGCCAACGGAATGCCGGCAGCGTCGCACACGGCACGACCACCGCGGATCACTTCGCGGGCAATCTCCGGCGCCAGCACATTGACCGGCCAGCCGAGAATGGCGATGGCCATCAATGGGTCGCCGCCCATGGCATAGATGTCGCTGATGGCATTGGTAGCGGCGATGCGGCCAAAGTCGAAGGGATCGTCGACAATCGGCATGAAAAAGTCGGTGGTGGACACCACGCCGCGCTCGTCGTCGATGGCGTATACCGCCGCATCATCGCGCGAGGCGTTGCCCACCCACAGGTTGGGGTCGAGGTTCTGTGCGCCGCTGCCAGCAAGAATCACTTCCAGTACCTGGGGCGAAATCTTGCAGCCGCAACCCGCACCATGGCTGTACTGGGTAAGGCGAATCGGCTCGTTCATGGGGGACCTCAAGCTATCAAGTGGGCCGATTCTAGCAGACAGCAAAAGGCCGGCTGGGCTCTTATGAGCACAGCCGGCCTGTTTGTTCAGCGGTTACTGGCGAGCCGCGAGCAAACGCGCATGCCGGTTACGGCGGGCAATGTTCAAGCACTCGATCGCTGCCGAGAACGCCATGGCCGCATACACATAGCCTTTAGGCACGTGGGCACCGAAGCCTTCGGCGATCAGCGTCATGCCGATCATAATCAAGAAGCCCAGGGCCAGCATCACCACGGTCGGGTTGTTGTTGATGAACTTGGCCAACGGTTCGGCCGCCACCAGCATCACGATTACCGAGACCACCACGGCGATGATCATGATCGGCAAATGCTCGGTCATGCCCACGGCGGTGATGATGCTGTCGATGGAGAACACCAGGTCGAGCATCAGGATCTGGCCGATCGCCGCGGCAAAGCCGATGGTCACGCCGTTGCTGACGGTTGCCTTCTCTTCGGGTTCCGGGTCCATGCTGTGATGGATCTCGGTGGTTGCCTTCCATACCAGGAACAGGCCACCGGCGATCAGGATCATGTCTTTCCACGAAAACGCCTGGCCGAACACTTCAAACACTGGCGCCGTCAGTTGCACGATGAACGCGATGGTGCTCAACAGGCCCAGGCGCAGGATCAACGCCATGCTGATGCCGATGCGCCGCGCCTTGGCCCGGTGCTTCTCGGGCAATTTGTTGGTGAGGATCGAGATAAAGATCAGGTTATCGATGCCCAGCACGATTTCCATGACGATCAAGGTAGCCAGGGCAACCCAGGCTGTGGGGCTGGCGGCCAGTTGTAAAAGGTAATCCATAGGTCAGTCCTGACGTGGTAGTGCTGGGAATTAGGTTTCTTTAGTGTCGGATTCAGCGCCGTTTTCGGCGTCTTTTTCCTGCTTCTCAGGGCTGATCAAGCCCTGGGTTGCTTCGCTCAATGCCTGCTCGGCGGCCTTGTGAGTGTCATCGATGGCCTGCTTGGCCGATTCGGTGGCCTTGCCCAACACCTGTTGCGCGCTTTTCTCGACCTGATCACAGCCACTGATCATTACCAATGAAAGCGCAAGCAACGACGCCGCGCCCAGGGAATTGAGTTTCATGCTGTATTCCTCGTTAGAACCATTGGGTCCAAGTAGTGGCCCCTCGATAGCGAGGCATTCTATGCACGCGAACAGTTCAGGAAAATTCGTATTTTTCTCGCGTATACTTCGGTTTTCACGAAGTGTAGACCGTCATGCTCAATTATCGGCAACTGCATTACTTCTGGGTGGTGGCCAAGACCGGCAGCATTGTGCGTGCATGCGAGCAGTTGAACCTTACGCCCCAGACCATCAGCGGGCAGATCAGCCTGTTGGAGCAAACCTTCGGCATTGCCTTGTTTCAGCGTGTAGGGCGCCAGCTTGAACTCACGGAGGCTGGCCGTCAGGCCCTGCCCTACGCCGAACAGATGTTCCAGACAGGCAATGAACTGGAGGCGATGCTGCGCGCCCAGCCCGATGAGCAACAGATTCCGTTCCGGGTCGGGGTGGCGGATGTGGTGCCCAAGTCCATTGTCTATCGGTTGATCGCACCGACCATGGAGCTGAGCGAACCGATCCGTATCACCTGCCGTGAAGACAAACTCGAGCGATTATTGGCCGACCTGGCGATCCAGCGCCTGGACCTGGTGATTTCCGACAGCCCCATGCCCACACATCTGGACATCAAGGGCTACAGCCAGAAGTTGGGGGAATGCGGCATCAGTTTTTTCGCCACCCAGGCCTTGGCTGACCAGTATGGTGGTGATTTCCCACAGTGTTTGCAGGGCGCGCCGCTACTGATTCCTGGAGCGGAGACGGTGGTGCGCAGTCGTTTGCAGCGCTGGTTTGCCGAACAGCAGATTCAGCCCCGGATCATCGGTGAGTTCGACGACAGTGCGCTGATGCAGGCATTCGGCCAATCCGGCAGCGGGATCTTTATCGCCCCTAGCGTGATCGCCGACGAAGTGGTACGCCAATACGGCGTCGCGCTGATTGGCCAGACCGATGCGGTGACCGAGTCGTTTTATGCGATCTCGGTGGAGCGCAAGGTCAAACACCCCGGTATCGTGGCGATTACCGAAGGTGCACGACGGGAGCTGTTTACCGCCCTGCCCTGATCGCTCAGGCGCTGGAGGCCACCGGCTGCTTGGCAGTCATCAGCCATAGTGCGAGCAGGATCGACACCAGGATAAATCCCGAGGCAGCAAACCCCAGGCTGCCCAACCCCAACGTGTCGATGACATGCCCGCCGACCATCGCGCCCAGGCCGATGCCCAGGTTGGCCCCGGCGATATTCAGCGATGCGGCAAACGCCGGCGCATGGGGCGCCGCCTTCATCAGCCGCACGTGGCTGACCAGGAACATCGCCGCCTGGGTCACGCCCCACACCGCCATCGCCGCGGCCAGGCCGATGGTCGAGTGAATCGCCGGCACCACTGCCACCATGCCCGCTACCATGAACGCGCAGAACACCATGGAGGCGATCAGCGGGTGGCGATCCACGGCGCGCCCGCCCAGGGAGTTGCCGATCAGCCCGACCGCGCCAAAGCCCATCAGGCACCAGCCCACCAGCGTGCCGTCGAACCCGGCCAGGCGTTCAAGGATGTCCGCCAGGTAGGTATAGGCGGTGAACATGCCGCTGAACACCAGGATCGACAACAGAATATGCCCCTGCATCAACGGGCTGCGCAGGATCTTGAACTGTGAGCGTAGGGTGACCTGCTCGTTCTTCGCCTGGGTGACCGGTAAATAGATAAACAGCAGCAACGCCTTGGCCAGGGCAATCACCGCGAGCACGGCAAACGCGGTGCGCCAGCCGAACATGTCGGAAATCAGCGTGCCCACTGGAATGCCGAACACTGTGGCGCAGACGATGCCGAAGCCGATTTTTTCAATTGCACGCCCGGCGAATTCCGGGCCGACAATGTCCACCGCCGTTTCGCTGGCCAAGGCCCAGAACACTGGCAACCCCAGCGCGGGGATCAAGCGGGCCAGGGACATCACCCAGATATTGGGCGCCAATGCTGCCACGGTATTGGCCGCCGCGAACATGATCAGAATGCTTATGAACAGGCGCTTGCGCTGGAACCGCGCGCAGTACGCGGTCAGGAAAGGGCCGAACGCCGCCACGGTAAACGCGAACAGCGTCACCAGCAGCCCGGCCTGGGACACACTGACATTCAGGTCCCGGGCGATCGACGGCAACAGGCCAACGATGACGAATTCTGTGGTCAGCACGGTAAAACCGGCAGCCGACAGCAGCAGGATAGGGAACAACATGGAAACTCCAGAAACGACGACATCAACGACAGCCCGAAGGGCCCGCTGACGGAGAGGAAAGATGAGAGGGGTGAATCTTAACAGGATATGTCCGTGTTTGGCCAAGCTCGACAGGCGCAGGTGACGGAATGCCGCAGTGAACGGGACGTGTCCTACAGCATGTTAGACTTTGCACCTACTTCCTACAGTACTTCCTGCCTGCAATGCTGTGTCCTACTAAAAAAACTAGAGACAACTGTTTATGACTGCTGCCCCTTCCCTGTTGCAACGTTTAATGCGCGTCAGCCTGGTCACCCAAATTGTCATCGGCCTGATCGCCGGTATCGTGCTGGCCTTGCTGTTCCCCGAGGCCGCCCGCGCTACCGGTTTTATCGGCAAGGTGTTTGTCACGGCGCTGAAGGCCGTCGCGCCGATCCTGGTGTTTGTGCTGGTAATGGCCTCGATTGCCAACCATAAACATGGTCAGGAAACCCATATCCGTCCAATCCTGTTCCTGTACCTGCTCGGCACCTTTGCTGCTGCCGTGGTTGCAGTGGTTGCCAGTACGTTGTTCCCCTCCTCCCTGGTACTGGCCACCCATGACGCCACGGTGAGCGCTCCCGGCGGCATCGGCGAAGTGTTGCAAAGCCTGCTGCTCAGCGTGGTGGATAACCCGGTCAGCGCGCTGATGAACGCCAACTTCATCGGCATCCTGGCATGGGCCATCGGCATGGGCATCGCCATTCGCCATGCCGGCGAAACCACGCGGACGGTATTGGACGACCTGTCCAACGGCGTGACTCTGATCGTACGCGTGGTGATCCGCTTCGCCCCGCTGGGTATCTTCGGCCTGGTGGCCTCGACCCTGGCCACCTCGGGCTTCGGCGCCCTGCTCGGCTATGCCCATCTGCTGGTAGTACTGATCGGCTGCATGCTGTTCGTGGCGCTGGTAATCAACCCCGCCATCGTGTTCTGGAAACTGCGCCGCAACCCGTACCCGCTGGTGCTGATGTGCCTGCGTGAAAGCGGTATCACCGCGTTTTTCACCCGCAGTTCGGCGGCGAACATTCCGGTCAACCTGGCGCTGAGCAAGCGCCTGGGCTTGCATGAAGACACCTACTCGGTGTCGATCCCACTCGGTGCCACGATCAACATGGCCGGTGCCGCAATCACCATCACCGTGCTGACCCTGGCGGCCGTGCACACCCTCGGGATCGCCGTGGACCTGCCTACCGCCGTGCTGCTCAGCGTGGTCGCAGCGGTGTGTGCCTGTGGTGCGTCGGGGGTGGCGGGTGGTTCGCTGCTGCTGATCCCGCTGGCGTGCAGCCTGTTTGGCATTCCAAGTGAAATCGCCATGCAGGTAGTGGCCGTCGGTTTCATCATCGGCGTGCTGCAGGATTCGGCGGAAACCGCGCTCAATTCGTCCACCGATGTGCTGTTTACGGCTGCGGCGTGTTTGGGCAAGGAAGAACAGCCGGCTTAAACGCCAGGCATGAAAAAGCCCGGGACGGTTCGTGGAAGAACGCTCCCGGGCTTTTTTATGGCTGCTTAGATTAGAACGCGCCCATGTAATCGCGCTTGCCCACTTCCACACCGTTATGACGCAGCAGGGCGTAAGCGGTGGTGACGTGGAAGAAAAACTGCGGCAGGCCGTAGGTCAACAGATAGGACTGGCCGCTGAAGCGCTTCTCTTTCGGAGTGCCCGGGCGGGTGACGATCTCGATGCCTTCCTTGCCGTCGATCTGCTCAGGCTTGATGGTGTCGACGAACGCCAGGACCTTGGCGATCAGCGCTTGCAGGTCGGCGAAAGTGACTTCGCTGTCTTCATATTTCGGTACTTCGACCTCGGCCAGACGGGCGGAAACGCCTTTGGCGAAGTCGACGGCGATCTGCACCTGGCGCACCAGTTGGAACATGTCAGGGAACAGGCGTGCTTGCAGCAAGGCATTCGGCTCGATGTTCTTGGCAGTGGCGTGGGCTTCGGCTTTGGTCAACACACCGCTCAGGGCGGTGAGCATTTGCTTGAAGACTGGGATAGAAGCGGCGTACAGGGAAATGGTCATGACAGTCTCATCGGTTATGGCAGGGTTGGAACCAACCGCGATTATAGACATGCCCGCTGCTTGTCTTTTATTTTTTCCAGCTTAGGCTAGAGCGTTCACTGCATAGGGAAAGCGCGATGACCGCCGAGCACGACACCGACACCCCTGAGCCGCGCCTGAACAGCACGGAAATTCGCATCCTGGGCTGCCTGATCGAAAAACAGGCGACCCATCCGGAAACCTACCCCCTGACCCTCAACGCCCTGGTGCTGGCCTGCAACCAGAAGACCAGCCGTGAACCGGTGATGAACCTCACCCAAGGCCAGGTCGGCCAGAGCCTGCGCGCCCTGGAGGGCCAAGGTTATACCCGGCTGGTGATGGGCAGCCGCGCCGACCGCTGGGAACAGCGGGTGGACAAGGCCCTGGAGCTGGTACCCGCCCAGGTGATTTTGATCGGGCTGCTGTTCCTGCGTGGGCCGCAAACAGTCAACGAGCTGCTGACCCGCAGCGGGCGGATGCATGATTTCGAAGATGCCGAGCAGGTCGTGCATCAGCTGGAACGCCTGATTGCACGGGGGCTGGCGTTGTTGGTGCCGCGTCAGGCAGGGCAGCGGGAAGACCGCTATACCCATGCGTTGGGGGATCCGGCGGATATTGAAACGATTGTCGCGGCACGGGGAAGCCCAGTAGAACGTGGGGCCGCCAGTGGGGTTTCGCTGGAGCGGATTGAAGAGCTGGAAGCCCGGATCGCGGCGCTGGAAGAACGGCTGGTGCAGCTGGAACAGGCCTGACACGGACAAAACTGTGGGAGCGGGCCTGCTCGCGAATGCGGTGCATCAGTTAAGAATCCATTGACTGACACACTGCATTCGCGAGCAAGCCCGCTCCCACAATGGTATGTGCGCAAGCCTTTAGCTTCGGGCAAAAGCTACCGCCGCCTGGAACTGCTCCTGTGTCGGGCGCACACCGGTGTACAACACAAACTGCTCCAGCGCCTGGATCGCAATGACCTCCAGCCCGGTAATCACCCGCTTGCCCTTGGCACGGCCACGCACGATCAGGGGTGTTTCAGCCGGGATCGCCACTACATCGAAGACAGTCTGCGCGGTATCCACGGCATCCGCCTCGAACGCCAACGCATCCGCCTCGGCCCCGCCGGTCATGCCGATGGGCGTCACGTTGATCAGCATCTGCGGGCGCAGGTCGCCCAGGTCCGCTTGCCACTCATACCCCAGGTTCCGGGCCAATGCCTGGCCCGCGGCTTCATTTCGCGCCACGATCACGCCATTGGCATAACCGCCATCACGCAAGGCACTGGCGACCGCCTTGGCCATACCGCCGCTACCGCGCAGGGCGAATGTCGAGTCTTTCGGCACGGCATGCTTTTTCAGCAGTTGCTCGATGGCGATGTAGTCAGTGTTGTAGGCCTTGAGATGCCCATTGGTGTTGACGATGGTGTTCAGCGAGTCAATGGCTTGAACCGAATCGTCGAGTTCGTCCACTAAGGCAATGGCGGCCTCCTTGAACGGCATGGAAACTCCGCAACCACGCACGCCCAAGGCGCGAATACCACCTATCGCGCCGGGTAAATCCTGGCTGCTGAAGGCTTTATAGTAGAAATTCAGACCCAGCTGTTCATACAGATGGTTATGAAAACGCAGGCCAAAGTTCCCGGGGCGCGCCGACAGTGACATGCACAGCTGGGTGTCCTTGTTGGGGTGCATTTGCATGGGTAACTCCTTGAAGTAAGCAAATCGGTACAGACCTTACACAACCTTTACCTACTGGCTGTGCTGTTTTTCGAACAATACGTTGTCTTAGCAGTATCCCCGCGACAATCCTTGAGTCTATTGATTGCAGACCACAAGCGCAGGGGCTAACCGAGGAATGACCATGATTCGTAAAATCCCCAGGATCGCCTTGCTGATCGGCGCACTCGCGATGGCCGGCCAAGCCTCCGCCCACGGTGGTGGTTGGGGTGGCCCAGCCGTGTTGGGCGCGCTTGTCGGCGCAGCCGTCGTCGGCTCCGTGGTTGCCAGCCAGCCACGCGAGGTCTATGTGCAACAACCGGTCTACGTCCAGCCGCAGCCCGTGTATGCCGCTCCGCCGCCGGTCTATTACGCACCGCCACCGCCAGTGTATGTGCAACAGCAGGTGTATTACCGCCCGGCACCGGTCTATTACGGGCCACCACGCGGCTATTATGGCCCGCCTCGCGGCTATTACGGCCCTCCCCACGGCCACTACGGTCGCGGCTGGTAAGGTTGACTTGAATGGAACAGGCCTCGCCCACACGCGGGGCCTTTTTTTGCCTGCAACGTCCGGATTTATCCTGCCGATGTCGCTGTGAAGACAGCGCCCGAGCGGCAATCCCACATGATAGGGGTCCAATATCCTCTTGATCGGCGAACGCTCACGCTGTCATGGTTACGTCATAAAACAGTCTCACTATCGACCCAGTCCACCCAATAACAATTAAGGACGATTGCCCATGCCCACACAAAATCCGCACCGCACCGCCGGCCTCTGCACATCCAGCAAGGTCTACAGCGTGCTGACCGAACTCAAGCACCTGGAAGGCCATCGCAGTGCAAAACTCCTGGCGCTGCTAACAGAAAACCTGGTGCGCAAGGGGCTGCTCAATGAACAGGAAGTGGTGCACATGCTCGATCAAGTGGTGGATTAACGCCTGGCGTTGATGTCGACTATCGAGCCGGGTGATTTTTCCTGGGCACCAGCGCGCCGTAAGGTGACCTCCATAGCGATTGGAGGTACTTATGCCCACTGTTCAAATCATGTCTGTCATCGGCAGCGCCGTTCCCACGCCTTTGCGCAAGTTAGGCTTGCTGGCCTGCTGGTACGTAGTACTCGATGGCGAGCCGGTCAGCGGCCCGCTCACCTCATTATCCGATGCCGAAACACAGCGCCGTCTGGTCTGCGACTTCAGGCTTCACGCCTAGGGCAACGGCAATTTGACCCGCGGCTTGGTCTCGACGAACAACGCCCAGCACGACATGAACAACGCCGCCACCAGCGGCCCGATGACAAAGCCGTTCAGGCCAAACACCGACAGGCCGCCCAAGGTCGAGATCAGGATCAGGTAGTCCGGCATCTTGGTGTCCTTGCCCACCAGGACCGGGCGCAGCACGTTGTCCACCAGGCCGATCACGAACACACCGAAAAGCGCCAGGACCACGCCTTGCCAGATCGAACCACTCAACAGGAAGTAAACCGCCACCGGGCCCCAGACAATCCCAGCCCCCACCGCGGGCAGCAGGGACAGGAACGCCATCAATACGGCCCAGAGCAACGCACTGGGAATATCCAGGAACCAGAAGATCAAGCCACCCAGCGCACCTTGGGTCACGGCCACCAGCACGTTGCCCTTGACGGTGGCCCGCACCACCCGGTTGAACTTGAGTTGCAGGCGACGCTTTTGCGGCTCGGCCAACGGCACCGCGGTACGCACCTTGCGCACCAATTCCGGGCCGTCGCGCAGCAGGAAAAACAACAGGTACAGCATGATGAAAAAGCTCACCAGGAAATCAAATGTACCCTGACCGAAGCTGAATGCCTGGGAAGCAAAGAACTGACTGCCCTGCATCGCGCCCTTGACCACTTTCTCGCGCAGCCCTTCCAGATTGCCCATGCCGAAGCGGTCGAGCAGGTGCTGGAAATACGGCGGCAGGAAATTCTTGAATTGCTCGATATAGCCGGCCACGTCCAGCTTGCCGCTCTCGACGTTTTTATAGAGCGTGGCGCCCTCTTGCACCAGCAACGCGCTGGTAATGATCACCGGTAGAATCGCAATCACCAGGCACACCATCAAGGTGGTCAGGGAGGTCAGGTTGCGGTTCCAGCCGAACCGCTGCTGCAGGCGGCGTTGCATGGGCGCAAAGATAATGCCGAGGATCACCGCCCAGAACACCGCGCCGTAGAACGGCAGCAATATCCAGATAAAAGCGATGGTCACCAGAGCCAGCAGCAGCAACAGGGTTTTGAATTGCAGGTTGGTTTGATTCATGTTCGATCCATGTCAGAAAAGCAGCGGGCCGGTGTCGGCCCTGTTGCTTAGTCCGCGGCGAAACCAGGGAGTGCCCTTGTTTATCGAACAAGCACAGATCGCCTTGTTTAGACCTGGGTCAATGAACCGCGCCCGCCCCTGCACTACCCTCGCGCCTTTTTGCGACCCACCCCCATGCTCCCGATAATTGCCCCCGAACTCCTCGCCCCCGCCGGCACCCTGAAAAACATGCGCTACGCCTTCGCTTACGGCGCCGACGCCGTCTATGCCGGCCAGCCGCGCTACAGCCTGCGGGTGCGCAACAACGAGTTTGACCACGCCAACCTCGCCCTCGGCATCCTGGAAGCCCATGCCCAGGGCAAGCGTTTCTATGTGGTAGTGAACATCGCGCCACACAACGCCAAGCTCAAGACCTTCCTCAAGGACCTGGCGCCCGTGATCGCCATGGGCCCGGACGCGCTGATCATGTCCGACCCGGGGCTGATCATGCTGGTGCGCCGGCACTTCCCGCAGATGCCGATTCACCTGTCGGTGCAGGCCAATACGGTGAACTGGGCCAGCGTGGAGTTCTGGCAGCAACAAGGTATTTGCCGGGTGATCCTGTCGCGAGAGCTGTCCCTGGAAGAGATCACTGAAATCCGCCAGCAAGTACCGGCCATGGAGTTGGAGGTGTTTGTCCATGGCGCCTTGTGCATGGCCTATTCCGGGCGCTGCCTGCTGTCGGGCTACATGAACAAGCGCGACGCCAACCAGGGCACCTGCACCAACGCTTGCCGCTGGAAGTACCAGGCCACGCCAGCGGTGGAGAACGCGACCGGCGATATCGTCCAGCAGTACCCGCCGACGCTGGGGATCGGTACGCCAACCGACCAAGTGTTCCTGCTACAGGAAGCCAATCGCCCCGACGAGCCAATGCCCGCCTTCGAAGATGAGCACGGCACCTACATCATGAACGCCAAGGACCTGCGTGCCGTGCAGCATGTGGAGCGTCTGGCGCATATGGGCGTGCACTCGTTGAAGATCGAAGGCCGTACCAAATCCCACTTCTACTGCGCACGCACCACCCAGGTGTATCGCCAGGCCATCGATGATGCGGTAGCCGGGCGCGCCTTTGATCGCGGCTTGATGACCAACCTCGACTCCCTGGCCCAACGCGGCTACACCGAGGGCTTCCTGCGTCGCCATGTGCACGACGAATACCAGAACTACCAGAACGGCAGCTCGGTTTCAGAGCGCCAGCAGTTTGTCGGGGAGCTGACCGGGGAACGTCGCGGCGAGTTGGCCGAGGTCAAGGTGAAGAACCGATTTGCCGTGGGCGATCACCTGGAATTGATGACGCCGGCCGGCAATTTTCACTTTGACCTGGCCACCTTGCAAAACGCCAAGGACGAAGCCATTGAGGTGGCACCCGGGGACGGGCACACGGTGTATGTGCCCCTGCCGGCGGAAATGGACCTGCGCTTTGGCCTGCTGATGCGCGACCTGTAAAAAGTCAGATCCTGAACTGACCGACCAACTGCCCCAAGCGCTGGCCCAGATCCGCCAGGCTGCGGGAGGTCTGGGCACCCAGTTGGGTTTCATCCGCTACGCTGTCCACCGCCACAGCGATCTGATGCACGCTGCGGTTGATCTCTTCGGCTACGGCGGTCTGCTCCTCGGCGGCGCTGGCAATCTGCGCGTTCATCGAGTTGATGGTGCCGATCAGCTGGGCCATGGTGTCCAGGGACGCCCCGGCTTCATTGGCCTGGGCAGAGGTGCCGTCGCCGGCATCGCTGGAGCGGCGCATTGCGTCCACGGCAGCCTCGGTACCTTTTTGCAGGCGGTCGATCATGCCCTGGATCTCCTGGGTACTGGTTTGAGTACGGCTGGCCAGGGCGCGCACTTCGTCGGCGACCACGGCAAACCCGCGCCCGGCCTCTCCGGCCCGTGCAGCTTCAATGGCCGCATTGAGCGCCAGCAGGTTGGTTTGTTCGGCGATGGAGCGGATCACGCCGAGCACGCTGACAA
Organism: Pseudomonas sp. MF6755; assembly: GCF_016405635.1. Lineage (NCBI taxonomy): Bacteria > Pseudomonadati > Pseudomonadota > Gammaproteobacteria > Pseudomonadales > Pseudomonadaceae > Pseudomonas > Pseudomonas sp. MF6755. The sequence goes on along the minus strand of NZ_JAEKDA010000009.1, from coordinate 68,698 downwards.
TCGACGAAACATCCTGCTGCAGGCTGTCCAGGGACACGCCGCTGCTGCGGATATCGTTCACCAGCGCATGGATCTGCGCGATGCTGCCGTCCACCACACGTTTGGCAGCCTGGCCTTCGGCGTCAGTCTGTTGCGCGGCGACGGCGGCGCCCTGGGCACTGCGTGCCACTTCGTGGGCAGCGGATGACATCTGGTTGATTGCGGTGGCCACCTGGTCGGTCTCGTGGCGCTGGCGTTCCATGGCTTGCTCGGAACGCTGGGCCTGGTCGGATACCTGGCCGACCAGGCCGGTGAGCTGGGCGGTCATTTCGGTGATCTGACGCACCAGGCCATGGATTTTATCGACAAAGCGGTTGAACGCACCGGCCAGGTCGCCGAGTTCATCCTGGCTGGTGATGGCCAGGCGCCGGGTCAGGTCGCCTTCACCGGCGGCAATATCGTCGAGGTTGGCTTTCATCAGGCTCAGCGGACGCAGGATGGTATTGGCGACCAGCATGCCCACGGCGGCGATCACCAGCAGCACCACCACGGCGACGCCGAAGATGCTCAGCAGCACGCCTTCCATACGTTTCTCGACCTTGGCCTCGACCACCGCGACCTGGGCCTCGATGCCGTCCAGGTTGACCGCGGTACCGATGACCATGTCCCACTTGGGCAGATACTCGGTGTAGCCGAGCTTGGGCACCAGTTCGGTCTGGCCGGGTTGGGTCGAGCTGTATTGCAGGTAGTGGGTGCCGTCCTTGCCGACCTTGACCAGGTCGCGGTTGACATAGACGCCATTGGGGTCGCGGTTGTCCTTGAAGCTTTTGCCCACGCCGTCCGGGCTGTTGCCCTTGAACAGGCGGATGGTCTCGGAGTCGTAACCGAAGAAGTAACCGTCCTTGCCGTAGGTGGTGTTGGACAACAACTTGACCACCTGCGCGCGCGCCGCGCTATCGCCGGGCGCGGCTGCGTCGTAGAGCGGCTTGATGGTGGTCATGGCCACCTCGACATAGCTTTGCAGGGTGGCCTTGGCGTCGCTGAGCAGTCGCTGGCGGGTTTCATCCACTTCGTTGCGGGCCTGGCCCTGAAGAATCCACACGGTGGTCAGGCTGATGACCACGGCAAACAACAACACCGGCACTACGGCAAGGGCCAGGACTTTGGCCTTCAAACTCAGACGCATGGCTTTTCCCTCTGGTGAGTGGCGACTTGAGAGGTTAACGGCCAGGTGAGTGATTTCTGTAGGAGCGAGCTTGCTCGCGAAGAACCTGAGAACTCTGCGGGGTGTCAGGTTGATCGCATTATCGTTGGCGTTTTTCGCGAGCAAGCTCGCTCCTACAAGGCGTTCATCAGAGCGTCATCGCGGCCAGCCAGCCGAACGCCAGCAGCGGGATGTTGTAGTGCAGGAAAGTCGGCACCACGGTGTCCCAGATATGGTGGTGCTGGCCGTCTATATTCAGGCCGGAGGTGGGACCGAGGGTGGAATCCGACGCGGGCGAGCCGGCATCGCCCAACGCACCGGCGGTACCGACGATGCACACGATGGCCAGCGGGCTGAAGCCCAGTTGCACGCACAACGGCACGAAAATAGCGGCAAGGATCGGCACCGTGGAAAACGACGAGCCGATGCCCATGGTCACCAGCAGCCCCACCAACAACATCAGCAGCGCCCCTACCCCACGACTATGACCGATGAACGCCGCCGAAGCTTCCACCAGCGAACGCACGTCACCGGTGGCCTTGAGCACTTCGGCAAAGCCCGACGAGGCGATCATGATGAAGCCGATCATCGCCATCATCTTCATGCCTTCGGTGAACAAGTCATCGGTGTCGCGCCAGCGCACGATGCCCGACACCGAGAAGATCAGGAACCCGGCCAGGGCACCGATGATCATCGAGTCCAGCCATAGCTGGATGATAAAGGCCGAGGCAATCGCCAGGCCGGCTACCAGCAGGGTCAGGGGGTTGTACTGCACCGCCACTTGTTCGACACGCTCGATTTTTTCCAGGTCGTACACGCGCTTTTTGCGGTAGCTGATAAACACCGCCACCAGCAGGCCGACCACCATGCCCAGCGCCGGCAACCCCATGGCGTGGGTCACATTGACCTGGCTGATATCCACACCGCTCTTGGCCACGTTGGCCAACAGGATCTGGTTGAGGAAGATATTGCCGAAGCCCACCGGCAGGAACATGTATGGGGTGATCAGGCCGAACGTCATCACGCAGGCGATCAGACGGCGGTCCAGTTGCAGCTTGGTCAGCACATACAGCAGCGGCGGTACCAGCAGCGGAATAAACGCAATATGGATCGGCAAGATGTTCTGCGAAGCGATTGCCACCACCCACAACAGGCCGATCAACAGCCATTTGACGTGGCTGCCGCCGCTGGCTTCCTGGCGATCAACCAACAGTAGGGCTTTGTCCGCCAGGGCATGGGCCAGGCCGGACTTGGCAATCGCCACCGCGAAAGCACCGAGCAATGCGTAGGACAAAGCCACGGTCGCGCCGCCTCCCAGCCCACCGTTGAACGCTTTGAGCGTGGCGTCGATTCCCAGGCCACCGGTCAAGCCACCCACCAGGGCGCCGACGATAATGGCGATGACCACATGCACGCGGGACAGGCTGAGCACCAGCATGGTGCCGACCGCGGCGATGACTGCGTTAATCATGGTTACCTCAAGCAAAAACATAAAAGACAGGCATGCCCGCGCACGGCCCATGGGAACAGCTGCCGGCGTGCAGGCTAGAAAGAGGTCTTATTAGAGGGCGCGCACTTTGCAGCAGGCAGGCGCTCATGTCAAAAAACGCTAGCGTTTTGAGGTTTAAAATTGATCGTTTGAATAAAGAACCATGGGCGCCGGCCGATAAGCTGTTTCCATGTGCTTTCAGGTAAGGATGTCCCGATGTCGCTCAGGCAGCTCTCCATTCAATGGAAAATCACCCTGCTCGCGGGCCTGTGCCTGCTTGGGATCGTGACCCTGCTGGTGGGTCTGTCGCTGTACCGCATGGCGCAGAGCTCGGAGCAGGTCAAGGCATCCAGCATGCAGATGCTGGACGAAGCCGCGCAGTCGCGCATTGAGGCCCAAGGTGAAGTGCAGGCGCTGGGCATTCGCCAGCAGTTCATGGATGCGTACCAGTACGGCCATGGGTTTTCCCGCCAGGTGCTGTTTTTGCGCGAGCAGGCGGAAAAACGCTTTCTCGATGCCTTCGACACCCGTGAGGACCTGACCCGCCAGGTCAAGGCCGCGCTACAGGCCAACCCCGACCTGCTGGGTTTATCCCTGGTGTTCGAGGCCAATGCGCTGGATGGCAAGGACGAATTGTTCGCCAATCAAGCGGAACTGGGTAGTAATGACAAAGGCCGGTTCGCCCTGTATTGGTCGCAACCGACGCCGGGGAAAATCACCTCGATGGCGCTGCCTGAAAGCGACATGGCCGACACCTCCATCGGCCCCAGCGGCGAAAAAGCCAACGCCTGGTTCACCTGCCCGCGCACGACCCTCAAGCCGTGCGTCATCGAACCTTACTTCTATGTGATCGACGGGCAAAACGTGTTGATGACCAGCATCGTGTTCCCGCTGATGGTCAATGGCAAAGTCATCGCCTCACTGTCGGTGGACATCAACCTCAACAGCCTGCAGGCCGTGAGCCAACAGGCCAGCCAGAAGCTGTACGACGGCCAGACCCAGGTCAGCATCCTCAGCCCCACCGGCTTGCTGGCCGGCTACAGCCCGGATGCCAGCAAACTCAGCCAGCGCCTGGAGCAGGTCGACACGGCCAGCGGCGCGCAGTTGGTCAGTGCGTTGGCCAGTAGTACCCAGACACACAGCCTGCGTACCGACCATCAGCTCAAGGTACTCGCGCCCTTCACTCCAATTCCTGGGGGCAAGTCGTGGGGCGTGTTGCTGGATGTACCGGAAAAAGTCCTGGTGGCACCGGCCGAAGCGCTGAAAACCCAGCTGGACGCTGATAATGCCAAGGGCACCCTGCTCGAACTGGGCTTGGGCCTGCTGGCTGCTGTGGTTGGCTTGATGCTGGTGTGGCTGATGGCCCGCAGCGTGACCCGGCCGATCCTCGGCGTGGCCCACATGCTCGAAGATATCGCCAGCGGCGAAGGTGACCTGACCCGGCGCCTGGCCTACGACAAACAGGACGAACTGGGCCAGTTGGCTGGCTGGTTCAACCGCTTCCTCGACAAGCTGCAACCGATCATTGCCGAGGTCAAACGCTCGGTGCAGGATGCCCGCGGTACTGCCGACCAGTCCGCCGCGATTGCCACGCAAACCAGTGCTGGCATGGAGCAGCAGTATCGCCAGGTGGATCAGGTCGCCACTGCGTCCCATGAAATGAGCGCCACCGCCCAGGACGTGGCCCGCAGCGCCGCTCAGGCGGCCCAAGCTGCACGGGATGCCGACCAGGCCACTCGCGAAGGCTTGACCGTCATCGATCGCACCACCGCCAGCATCGGCGACCTCGCCGCCGACATGAGCACTGCCATGGCCCAGGTCGAAGGCTTGGCCGCCAACAGCGAGAAGATCGGCTCGGTGCTGGAAGTGATTCGCGGCATCGCCGAGCAGACCAACCTGCTGGCACTCAACGCCGCCATCGAAGCCGCGCGTGCCGGTGAGGCTGGCCGTGGCTTTGCGGTGGTCGCTGACGAAGTGCGCAACCTGGCACGCCGTACCCAGGAATCGGTGGAAGAAACCCGTCTGGTGATCGAACAATTGCAAAACGGCACCACCGATGTGGTCGGCTCGATGGGCAATAGCTATCGCCAGGCTCAAGGCAGTGTCGAACAAGTCGGCCAGGCCGTAACGGCCTTGCGCCAGATTGGCGACGCCGTCACGGTGATCAGCGACATGAACCTGCAAATCGCCAGCGCCGCCGAAGAGCAAAGCGCGGTGGCCGAAGAGATCAACAACAACGTGGCGACCATTCGCGATGTGACCGAGTCGTTGTCCGAGCAGGCCAATGAATCGGCGCGGGTCAGCCAGGCGTTGAACAGTTTGGCGAATCAGCAGCAGGGGTTGGTGGATCAGTTCAGGGTGTAACAACTTGCACAACCTTTGAGACTGAAGAACATCTAGATGTGTGTGGGCTTACTTGCGAATGCGGTATGTCAGGTGCCGAATGCATTGACTGGCACACCGCATTCGCGAGCAAGCCCGCTCCCACATTTTGAGCAGTGGTGTGCCAGTGTTAGCGGCGTGGCAATTCGATCAACACTTTAAGCCCACCCAGCTCACTCTCCTGCAACTGCAACAACCCGCCCCACACCTCGACGATGTCCCGCACGATCCCCAGCCCCAGGCCATGGCCGATCATTTGTTCATCCAGGCGCGCGCCTCGGCTGAACACTTGGTCACGCTGGGCCTCGGGAATACCGGGGCCATCGTCTTCCACCGCCAGCAGGTAGCTGCGCGGCGTCGCGATGACGCTCAAACGCACTTCGGCATCCGCCCATTTGCAGGCGTTGTCCAACAGGTTGCCCAGCAGCTCCAACAGGTCTTCACGGTCCCAAGGCAATTGCAGGCCCGGCGCGGCGTGGGAGCTCAGGTCCAGGTGTTCGCCATGGATCATGCGCAGGGTGGCCAACAATCCGGGTAGTTCTGCGTCACAGTCAAACAAGGCGCCGGGCAATGCATCGCCCGCCAGGCGCGCACGGTTGAGTTCGCGATTGAGACGCTGCTGCACCTGCTGCAGTTGCTCGCGCAGCAGTTGGCTCAACTGCGGATGGTTTTTGAGTGCGTCACTGGACGCTGCGCTCAACAACACGGCCATTGGGGTTTTCAGCGCATGCCCCAGGTTGCCGAGGGCATTGCGCGAGCGTTTGAGACTGTCTTCGGTGTGCGCCAACAAATGGTTGATCTGCGCCACCAGCGGTTCCAGCTCCAACGGCACCTGAGTGTCGAGCTGCGAGCGCTGGCCCTGTTGCAACTGGGCGATCTGGTTGCGCGCCGTCTCCAGTGGGCGCAGGGCACGACGCACGGTGACCCGCTGCAGGATCAGCACCAGCAGCAGCGCCGCCAACCCGATTACCAGACCGATCTGGCGCATCAGGCGAAAACTTTCCCGCACGGGCGTGTAGTCCTGGGCCACGCTGATGGAAATCGACTTACCAAAGCGCTTGTAGTCCGAACGCAGTACCAACAGCTGTTGACCTTCCGGCCCTAATTGCAGATTGCCCTTGAGCCCGGCCTCGGGGAGCCTGGGCAGCTCCTGGTCCCACAGTGAACGGGAGCGCCAATGGATATCGGCAAAGTCGATACGGAAATAATGCCCGGAGAACGGCCGCTGATAAGCGGGCGACAGGCGTTGCTCATCCAACTGTACGCCATTGGGCCCGCGCACCAGTGCCACCAGCAGGTTCTCACTGTCGTTGTGCAAGCCCGCCTCCAAATAGCGCTGCAAACCGGCCTCGAACAACCACAGGCTGGTTTGCGCCAGCACCACGCCGACGATCACCATCACGCTGATCAACCCCAGGCTCAAGCGCCGCTGGATCGACTTCATGCCGCAGGGGCGCCGAACCGATAGCCCTGGCCGCGTCGGGTTTCAATCACACTGCGCCCCAGCTTGCGCCGCAGATGGTTGACGTGTACTTCCAGCACATTGGAGTCACGCTCGGTCTCGCCGTCATACAAATGCTCGGCCAGATGGCTTTTCGACAGGATCTGTTCGGGGTGCAGCATGAAATAACGCAGCAAGCGAAACTCGGCGGCCGTCAGCTGGATCTCGGCGCCATCGCGCAGTACACACTGGCGCCCTTCATCCAGATGCAGGCCGGCGGCTTGCAGGGTGGGCTGGTTGGCTTGGCCGTGGGACCGGCGCAACAGCGCCTGGATGCGCAGGTAGAGTTCTTCGGGGTGAAAGGGTTTGCTCAGGTAGTCATCGGCACCGGCCTTGAGCCCTTCGATACGCTCGGCCCAGGAATCGCGAGCGGTGAGGATCAGCACCGGGATGGCCAGCGCGGCGGCGCGCCATTGCGCGAGCACTTCCAGACCAGGCAAACCGGGCAGGCCAAGGTCGAGGATGATCAGATCATAGGGCTCGCTGCGCCCTTGATACGCGGCGTCGCGGCCATCGGCCAGCCAGTCGACTGCATAGCCCTGACGCTGCAAGCCGGCCAGCAACTCATCAGCCAGGGGTACATTGTCTTCCACCAGAAGCAGGCGCATCAGTCTTCCTCATCTTTGATCAGCACACCGTTGGTCGCGTCCAACTTGATCTCACGCACCACGCCTTCGGTGGTCACCAACTCCACTTCATAGGCATATTGCCCGTGTTTCTTTTCAAGTTCGGCCTCCAGTAGCCGCGAACCGGGATACCGCGCCATAGCCTGCTGCAACAGTTGCTCCAGCGGCAGGATCACGCCCTGCTGGCGCAGCGCCAAGGCTTCATCCTGATTGAGGTCGCGGGCCGCCAGGCTGGAGCAGAACAGCATGAGCACCAGCGCCGCTAGACCGCCGACGCGTAAATATACCTTCATTACGTATCCTGATGATTCTTGAGAACCTGCCCGGTGAGCGCGTCCAATTCAATGTCCCATTCAATGCCGTTGCGGTCTTCCAGTTCGACTTCATAGACGTACTTGCCGTATTCCTCATCCAAGTCGGTGCCCAGTAGCGTCGAACCAGGGTGCAGGGCCAGGGCCATGGCGTCCAATTGGTCGAAGGCGACAATAGTAACAGTGACAGGCACAGTCAGCGGTTTGTCGGGGTCAACGGCTCTGGCAAGGGTGGCAGTGGAAGCGATGATAGCGGCGGCGACCAGAGCAGTGAGGCGCTTCATGACAAGTCTCCGTTACACGATGTTTTCCTACGCCGGCCACGGTACCTGCTGCAACTTAACTGAAACTGAATTGCCACCATGGCAATTTCATACAAGCCGTTTTCCCCACTGCCCGCGAGATTTTCTATACTGCCCCGCTCGCTTCAACAGAGACCGATATGACAGCCATCCATATCAAGTTCCCGGCCTTGACCCTCAAGGCCGGCACACGCGCGTTCACCCGCATCCGCGAACAGGGCCTTGCGCCTGCCGACGTCGGTATCCTCCCAGGTGCGGCCGGCGGCCCCAAGGCCCTGGGGATCCAAGGGTTGGACCTGGCGCTGTTCGGCGACTGGCTGCCCCGCGCGCCGCGTGAGCGTGCGCTGATCGGCGCGTCCATCGGTTCCTGGCGGTTTGCCAGCGCCTGCCTGCCCGACCCGGTGCAAGGCTTGCTGGACCTGGGCCGACTGTACAACGAACAACGCTTTGCCAAGGGCGTGACCATGGCCGAAGTCAGCCAGAGCTGCCAACGCATGCTCGATGATCTGCTGGCCGGCCGCGATGCGAGCGTGCTGGACAACCCCGACTATCGCCTGAACATCATGGTGGTCAAGAGCCATGGCCTGCTCGCCGATGATCACCGTGGGCGACTGGGCCTGGGCCTGTCGTCGGTAATCGCCGATAACCTGCGGGGCCGCGCGCGGCTGTCGCGGCATTTCGAACGGCTGATCATTCACGACCCACGCCAGGCGCCACCGTTACACCCGCTGAAGGATTTCCCGTCGCGCTTCCTTCACTTGGAGTTGGGCAACCTGCGCCAGGCGCTGCTGGCGTCCGGCTCTATCCCGATGGTCATGCAAGGCGTGCGCGACCTGCCCGGGGCTGGTGCCGGTACCTACCGCGACGGCGGCCTGCTGGACTACCACCTCGACCTGCCCTATCACGGCGATGACATTGTGCTGTACCCACACTTTACCGACCGAGTCATCCCCGGCTGGTTTGACAAGGGCCTACCGTGGCGACGCAGCAACCCGCAAGGTTTGCAGGATGTGTTACTGCTGGCGCCGTCCAGGGACTACCTGGCCCGCCTGCCCCACGGCAAACTGCCGGACCGCACCGACTTCAAGCGCTTCATGGGCGACGACCCGAGCCGCAACAAGTATTGGCAAACCGCCATGAGCGAGAGCCAGCGACTCGGGGATGAGTTTTTGGCATTGGCGGATAACAGCGGGTTGGGTGAGCGCTTGCAGGCCCTTTGACTGCATCCGTGCCTACAGACGAGGGGCGGTATGCGCAGTGGCGGGTCAAGCTGTTAAACTCGCCGCCTGCCAGATACCTGACCGAGCTGAAAATACTGTGGAAATCTTCAAAGAGTTTACCTTCGAGTCCGCCCACCGCCTGCCTCACGTGCCGGAAGGCCACAAGTGCGGGCGCCTGCATGGGCATTCGTTCAAAGTGGCCATCCATCTGAGCGGCGACCTGGATCCCCATACCGGCTGGATTCGCGACTTCTCGGAGATCAAGGCGATTTTCAAGCCGCTCTACGAACGCCTCGACCACAACTACCTCAATGACATCCCCGGCCTGGAAAACCCTACCAGCGAAGTGCTGGCCAAGTGGATCTGGAATGAATTGAAACCGCTGCTGCCGGAGCTCAGTGCGATCCGCATTCATGAGACCTGCACGAGTGGCTGCATCTATCGCGGCGAGTAAGCGATCACGTGTTGAAAAACCACCTGCGGGTGGTTTTTTTGTGGCCGCTACGATTCGAGCTTGGCCCTGGCGTTGAAGATCGCCAAGGGCTTCGAACGGCCATCAAGGCGATTTTCCAGGCGTCGGTGAGCTGAGCCAGTTTGGCTCACGGGTGCACTGCTTTTGCGCTGTATTGCGCAGGGGTAACGGTGTAAAGGGCTTGCTTGCGCCAGTTGATGCCTACCTCCCCTGTGTTGGCACGCACGATGCAAACGAGCTGCGTCACTACCCAGGGAGCAACCCCCATGACGCAGCAAGAACCCGGCAACGATTACCCCCTCAGCGAAGTCCCCTTGCATGCACGCAAGGGCCTGGCGTCTACGGCCATGGTGCTACTGGGTTTCACTTTTTTCACCGCAACCATGTTTGCCGGCGGCAAGTTGGGGGTGGCGTTCAGCTTCATCGACATGCTCGGTGTCGTGGCCCTGGGTAACCTGTTGTTGGGTATCTACGCCGCAGGCCTGGGTTACATCGCCTTCAAGAGCGGCTTGAACTCAGTGTTGATGGGGCGTTTCTGCTTTGGCGAAGTCGGCAGCAAGCTCAGTGACCTGATCCTCGGCTTCACGCAGATCGGCTGGTATGCCTGGGGCACTGCCACGGCGGCCGTGGTGTTGGGCAAGTATTTCGAATTGAGCCAGGGCAGTGTGCTGGGGTTGATGGTGGTGTTTGGCTTGCTGTTCTGCGCTACGGCCTACGTGGGGTATCGCGGGTTGGAGATCCTGTCCTACATCGCAGTGCCGGCCATGGGCATTTTGCTGATTCTGTCGATGTGGGTCGCTACCGTGAAAGTCGGCGGGCTGGATGGCCTGCTGGCGGTGGTGCCAACCGGTGAGCTGGACTTATCCACGGCAATTACCCTGGTGTTCGGCACCTTTGTCAGCGGTGCGACCCAGGCCACCAACTGGACGCGGTTTTCGCGCTCGGCCAAGGTCGCGGTGCTGGCCAGCCTGATCGGCTTTTTTATCGGCAATGGGCTGATGGTGCTGATTGGTGCCTATGGCGCCATCGTCTATCAGCAACCGGATGTGGTGGAGGTCTTGCTGCTGCAGGGTTTCGCCATGGCGGCGATGGCCATGTTGCTGCTCAATATCTGGAGTACCCAGGACAACACCATCTACAACTTCGCCGTCGCCGGCTGCAACCTGCTGCGCACCCGGCGCCGCAAGACCGTGACCCTGGCCGGTGCGGTGATCGGCACCCTGCTCGCCTTGCTCGGCATGTACGACCTGCTGGTGCCTTACCTGATCCTGCTGGGCACGGTCATCCCGCCGATTGGCGGGGTGATCATGGCGGACTTCTTCTATCGCTATCGCGGCCAATACCCACGCCTGGCGGATGCTAGCCTGCCAGCGTTCAACTGGCCGGGCCTGGTAGCGTATGGGGTGGGCACCGTGCTGGCATTCAACTCGCCGTGGGTCGCGCCATTGGTGGGAATTGTTGCCGCGTCGCTGACCTACGTGCTACTCAGCGCCATACTACGCGCCATGACCGCCTGGACATCGGTATCGCCCTGAGGATCTGGCGGCTGTCTGCCTGATTGTTTTTAGCCAAGAGGAACTTGACCATGCACATCATCAATGCCCGCCTGCGCAACCGTGAAGGCCTGCATGATCTGCACCTGGAACACGGCCGGATCGCCAGCATCACTGCGCAAACCGCGGTGCCGACGCTAACAAACGGCGACCTGGACGCCGCCGGTAACCTGGTAATACCGCCTTTCGTCGAACCCCACATTCACCTCGACGCCACCCTCACCGCCGGCGAACCGCGCTGGAACATGAGCGGTACGTTGTTTGAAGGCATCGAATGCTGGGGTGAACGCAAGGCCACCATTACCCTGGAGGACACCAAAGCCCGCGCCAAAAAAACCATCCAGGCGCTTGCCGCCCATGGCATCCAGCATGTGCGCACCCATGTCGACGTCACCGACCCGGACCTCACTGCGCTCAAGGCCCTGTTGGAAGTGCGTGAAGAAAGCACGCACCTGATCGACCTGCAAATCGTCGCCTTCCCCCAGGAGGGCATCGAGTCGTTCCGCAATGGGCGTGAACTGATGGAAGAAGCCATTCGCTTGGGCGCCGACGTGATCGGCGGCATCCCCCACTTCGAATACACCCGCGACCAGGGCGTGAGTTCGGTGAAATTCCTCATGGACCTCGCCGAACGCACAGGTTGCCTGGTGGACGTGCATTGCGACGAAACCGACGACCCTCATTCACGCTTTCTTGAAGTGCTCGCCGAAGAAGCCCGCAGCCGCGACATGGGCGCCCGTGTGACCGCCAGCCATACCACCGCCATGGGCTCCTACGACAACGCCTACTGCGCCAAACTGTTTCGCCTGCTGGGGCACTCCGGCATCAGCTTTGTTTCTTGCCCCACTGAAAGCATTCACTTGCAAGGCCGTTTCGACAGTTTCCCGAAACGCCGCGGCGTTACCCGCGTCAACGAACTGCTCGAAGCAGGCATGAACGTGTGCTTCGGCCAGGACTCCATCGTCGATCCCTGGTACCCCCTGGGTAACGGCAACATCCTGCGAGTGCTGGAAGCCGGCCTGCACATCTGCCATATGCTCGGCTACCGCAACCTGCAAAGCGCCCTGGACCTGGTTACCGACAACAGCGCCAAGGCTATGGCCCTGGGCGACCGATATGGGATGCAAGCCGGCCGCCCCGCCAACCTGCTGATCCTGTCGGCCGACAGTGACTATGAAGTCATACGTAGCCAGGGCTTGCCGCTGTACTCGATCCGCAACGGCAAGGTGCTGATGAAACGGCAGCCGGCACAGGTGGAGTTTGTTTAACCCGGTTAGCTAGACGATGGAGTCAACGTCCAGCATTTGCACCCTTCCCTGATCATTGTGGGAGGGCGGCGGGATGCTGGCGAATTGAGCAACCTCGCAGTTTTCACGGTGGCTGAACCAGCGTTTGAGGCTCGATTGCAGGTGCGCAGACTGTGCATGACTGCCGTAGACGTCGCGCGCTTCAAGGCGACGCCAGCGCAGGGTTGCCAGGCGCTCGCGGCTGGTGTGCAAACGGTCGATCTCGGCATTCAAGGCATCAATAGGTTCGTAGCTACGGTCATTGGCTGGGCGCTGGCGGGCAAATTCACGCCGCTTGGCCCTCAGTTTCTCGCGCATGTCTTCGAGAGCCCGGTCGAGCAACTCAAACTCCCTTGGAGTAACCAAAGGGCCCTGGCTATCCAGGGTTTGCTGCCAGCGTCGCAGTGTGGCCCAGGCTGCGGGGATATAGCTGGTGGTCATGAAATGTTGGCCGGCCTGAAAAAGCTGCCTCAACAAATTGTCACGGTCGGGCATATCGCCCTGCAGTTGCAATGTGCGATTGCAGCCCGCTTCCTGGATGGACTCGCAGCCGGGTTTCCATAGCACCGAAGAATGCGTGCCGTCCGGGAGCGTGATCGGCATGAAGTGATGTTGCTCACCGTGATGTTGATAGGGGTTGCCGCCCACGCGTACCAACCCGGCGGCGAACAGCAGGCCACCAGATGCGGGGGCGCTGAACAAGGTGATCGCCCCGGGGATCCAGAGTTTGGCGGTGGTGTTCATCCAGGGGGCCGGGACGCTGGGAACGGGGTCGTTGTGGTTGACGATACGGTGGTGGACCAGGGATGAGGCGCCGGCGGTGAATTCAGTGTCGGCGGCGCGGGGGGCGCCGTAGGTGTAGAGGAGAATGTTGTAGTGCGCGTCTGGGGTTCGACGCAGTCCCTCGGCCAAAAGCAACGCAATGGCGCCGCCGAGGCTGTGGCCACAAATCACAATGCGCTGGCCGATGTGAAACCGATCAAGGTATTGCAAGACGAAATTACGCATAGCCCGGTAGGCCTGGTGAAAACCATCGTGCGCCTTACCAACGCCGTCTACAAAAGCCACTTGATGGGCGTCTGCATCACGTAATACGTCAGCACGGCTGACGGTTCCACGCACAGAGATCAGGATTACTTCATCGTGGTGGATGATGAAAGCCTGGGTATCAGTACCGAATTTTTCGTCATCGAAAAAGTGCAAGCGTGCGGGATGTTCCTGCTCTTCGTTTAGTTCCGGGCGATTTTGGGGGTACAACTCAGGGTCAAAAGGCAGGATTTCGAAACGCTGGGAGTAAGGGACCTCTTCATAGAGCGGATAAAAACGCTGCGTTTGCTCCGGATCAATTTGCCAGGCTTCGTGATACACCGACAGCTGTTCAGCGAACAAATTTCCAACACTTGGATCCAACGGAAACAGGACTTCATCTAAGGGTTTCTCTGAGGGAACTTGCCCAAAGTCGCAATAACTCAACGCAGAAAATAGTGCCAACTGGTACAGGTTCAGGGCACAGATGCTGTCTTCGGTCGATAGCACTGGGCGCAAGGCTCGCAACGGCCGTACTTCCAGAACGGAATGTTGGTTAGGGAACAATACGACGCCTGACAATGAGGGCTGAGGTGGACCGAAGCCAAGATCAGCCATCATTTTCAATACATGACGCTTGGGGCGATGAACTGACGAAGCCAGTGGTGGCAAGTGAGCGCTATGGCGTACTAAATCGCTCACTTCAACTTGGTAGAATCTATCTGTTTGGTGGTGTGCAGAACTCCGCTCAGCACGTCTACCGTCATTGCCAGAGTAAAACGTTCGTTCGGCGCGAACTTGCAGCTCAGTAATAGGTAACTTGTACGTTTTGCGAGTACTAAGCAGGTAATACGGCTCCTCAATTCCGTTGTACAAATCATCCAACGTCAAAACGACAGGGCCACAGTAAAAATCTTGCAGATTGGCGAACCCCTCACCATTCAATTTACCGACGTACCGTCGCCCTGTACTGTCATGGACCGTGAATGGAAGCCCACCATAAGCCTTTCCACTGCCCGTCTCATCGACCAAACGAAAACTTGCCCAGTGCCCTTGCAATGCGCAAGCAGGCATTTGTTCACCAAAATAAGCTTGCTTCCATGCGTCCAGCTTCATGACTTCGTCCTCGTTATTGGCATGTCGGATAGATGTTACATATGCGCCCGTCCGGCATTTTTATGGGTTTAAATTCCGTGGTGTTACCTGTGCAATACCCAAACAGGTCCTCAAAACTCTTCCCCCTGCAACGTCTCCATCCACCCGGAACGGCTATCCATCTGTCACCAAACGCAGGCAACTCATCCTCACTGACAGTCAGCGCCAACCTCAGCTTTTTTCCCGATAATTGCGAACGTTGCGCAACGCCCCCCACCCGTGATTCCCGTACCGTCCCAATTGAATCCAGTGAACTACATATCAGGAGTTTCCTGATTGCATGCAAGGGTCCCACCGTTCGAAAATGCCACTTACATTCCCCAAGTACTTTCTGTACACCCGACTCAGGCATCCCTGACATCCCGTCCTCCACACGATCGCGAACGGAAATACTCGCAAAGCTCCCACCCACATCCGTATCCCGCGTTCCCCACTTCGCGTAAAAATCAAACTCCACACTACGCAGGACTAACGGACACCCTTCTACCGTTTCAGTCAGCGGCAACTCATAACTCACCCTGCTCGCTACAGGTTTGTAGTCCGTAAAAAAGACTTTCCGTTCTGGCCTCTCGCCTCGACGTCTCGGCAACACACACGTCTCACCCGTCGCGGGTCGATAATTAGCCGCCGTTTTAAGTTCGAACTGCTCCGGCAAATCCACCTCCAACGTAAAACTCTCCACCGCCCTCCCCGTACATGCCGAAAGCCCCACTCCCCCAACCACCAACAACACCATTCCCATCCATCTATTCACTTTTGCCTTCCTCCCTGCGCCATTGCTCCACCACTCGTTCAAAATGCTCCCCTGGTGCCTCCCCGATCCTCGGTTGCCAACGAACAACACTGCTGCGGGTGGCTTCTTCCAACCGGCGCACCACCAAAAACTCCAACTGCTCCGGCCCGCGCCATTGCCAGGTGCGCGCCTGTTCCAGTACCTGGGCGAGCCAGACCTTCGGGTCTTGGAATTCGACCAATGCCGCCAGGTCTTCACTGTGCTCCGCCAGCAGGTAGCGCAGGATATTGGCGTGCAGGATGGCTTGGGCCTGGGGGTTGGGTGTGCCGAGCCAAGGCACGGGGTCAGGTACCGGGTAGTCGCCGGGTGCGGGGTTTTGGTGGTGGCACCAGCGGCCTTCATGCCAATAACACACACCGATCAACGGCCCGAGGTAGCTCGGCCAATGCTCTTTCGGTAGGTAAGCCAAGGCACGGGCCAGGGTGCGGTTGTCGTGAATGCGATAAAGCGCCTGTTGCCCCTTTGGTCCTACCAGCAGCCTCTCGCGCCAATGTCGTGTCACACCGCTCAAGTCGGCAGCAGGCAAGCTACCCAGCCAACCCCAGTTCGACTCAGGGTTTTGCAGCAAGCCGACCAACGCGGGCTCACTCATCTGCTCCAGCAGCAGGATGGCCGGGCCTGAACTCGCCAACTGCGCCGCAGCGGTCTCGCTGTAGAGGTTGCAATATTGCGACTGGTCGCGCCCTGCCAGCAGCGGTTGGCGAGCCTCGTTGCTCCCTTCAAGCATCAGGCACAGTGGGTACCCACTCTGCTGCTGTTGGGCCATCCATCGAATGGGCAAGCTGTCCATCAAGCCGCCCTCCCCGTGAGATCGCACAGGCCGTCACGGCAGCATTCGCACAGGGGGCAGAAGTCCGCGCCCAATTGCCTGGCCAAGTCCATGATGACGCCTTGTGCAGCAGAGACTTGCGGGCGGGCAACCGCCGTGGGACTAACCGAACGTGTTGGGGTTGGCGAGCCGCCCTGTGTGATGGGCCGGCTGCTGAAAATGCCCCCGGCGTGAATCACCAAATGCTCTCCACCGGCTTTCAGACTCAGTTGCGACCCCGCATCGATAACCAGGCTGGCACCCGCCTTGAGATGAACCTGCTGGCCGGCTTCGATCACCAGGGTCTGGCCAACCTGGGTCAGGCTATCGCCCTGCACGTCGAGGTGGTCATGCGCCTTGAGCGTGACCTTGCGATCACCGGCGACGTGGCGATGCTCTTCGCTTTCCAGGCGAGCCGTGCTCAACCCCCGGATGATTTCGTGCCGCTCTCCGGCCACCTCCAGCCGGCTGTCATGGCCCACCTGTTGCTCCATGTCGCGCTGGGCGCGCAGGTAGATAAGTTCTTCACCGCGCCTGTCTTCTAGGTGCAACTCGTTGGCGCCCAGACCCTGTGGAGAACTGCGGCTACGCAGTACGCTGCGCGTCTTGTGTTGCGGCAAGGGATAGGCAGGCAGGTGCAACGCATTGGGCAGGCAGCCGTTGACGTGGGGTTGGTCCGGGTCGCCCTCCAGGAAGCTCACCAGCACTTCCATGCCTACCCGTGGAATGAGCATGGCGCCAAACCCATCACCCGCCCAACCGGAAGCCACTCGCAGCCAACAACTGCTCGTATCATCGTTTTTGTCCAGGCGATCCCAATGAAAGCGCACCTTCACCCGACCATAGGCATCGCAATGCACGTCCTCTCCCGCAGGCCCGGTTACCGTTGCGGTCTGGCTGCCACTGATCGTCGGCTTGGGGTGCTTGAGCGCTGGCCGATGCACTGCGCGCCAGGGTGTCGCGGTGAAGCGGTTGCGATACCCCTGGAATCCACTGGCCTCAAATGTCGACTCCTCCAATACCTGAGGCTGGTAGCCCTCATGACGCACCGACGTCAGCAGCCATAAGTCATTGCAGACTGGATCCGGGTGATCGCGCAACTCAAGAAAATGGCCACTGCATAATGCCGGTTGATCACTTTTGCCCAAGACCCGATGGCGATCACGCTGATGGCGCTCCAGGGCGCGTCGCGCCAATTGTGCTCCCCGTGCATGGCCGCTGAAGCCGCCGGGGTAACGATAGTCTTCCAAAGGATCCACCCCCCCAGTACCCGCCTTGTCTTGCAGGCAAAACGAAGGATGCTCAAAGTCATAGTCACGGCGTACGGCTCGCCGACTACGCATTTGCAGGCGCCGGTCGAAACGCTGGACAACCCGGGTCTCGAGCGCCGGATCAGCCGATGAACAGTAATGCTGCACCGGCAACCGTCGAAACACCGTCTGGTCATCACCGAACACCAACAGATGATTGTCCACGCGGTGACGAAAGTGGTAGTGAATGCCCTCTTCTTCACACAGCCGCTGGATGAAGTGCAGGTCGGATTCCCTGTACTGCACGCAAAATCCTCGTGGCGGATACACCACCGGCCCGAGCTCGAAGGTATAGGCGTCGGCGAGAATCCCGTGGTGTTCAAGGACCGTCGCAATGATCTGCGGCACGCTGCGCTGCTGGAAAACCCGTTGATCCCGGCGATGGGCAAGGCATGCCAGGCGCGGGGCCAGGGTCAGGTGGTAACGGGTGAGCCGCGCACCTGGACCATCTCGACCGATGGCGTAGACCTGCCCATGCAGGCCCTGACCCGCTTCGCCAAAGTCCAGGTAGGCGGGTTGATGAAGCAACGCCTCCAGGTCAAGGGCAGGGTCTTCGCTGACTAACTGCACATGTATGAAGTAGGGTTGATCAAGGGCCTCGCTGCCTTTGAACCCTAATACTTGAAAACCTGTATTTATCCTTGCAAGGACCAATTTGAAACGTGACGAAGCAAACGCGTTAACCATCCTTTGTTACCCGCCATCAATTTTTCGACTGAACTACTTCCCCCCGCCAAAACCCATTGGATTGCGAAAAAAAGCACCTGAACATGCTCAAGCTTAGCGATTTCAGGAGCATTTCAAATCTTCAAAACTAAAAAAGAAGTTTCGTACGACGAGGATGGAATTGTCTTTTACATAAAAGTAATGCAGCCAATAACCTATCTAATAACAAAAAGAAAATTCTGACTCAAACTTGCACTTACATGACTAGGTTTTAAGGAAATAGCTGACACCTGTTCATCCACCGCCGGCTCGACATAAGTGACCACGGGCGATACCGCATCAGGTTTGTCGTGATACCTCGTCCGTTCAGATACCTACTTACTGGCACAGCATCATTTTACAGAACAGTCGACCTGCAGGAGGTGGCCTGGAAGGTGATAACCCACCGCAAGAACCTGGGGTTCAGCCATGCTCACGGGGATTAAGCACCTTCCAGACCACCTCCTACACGTTCGATAATTCCTGGGTGGTTACCAAGGCCCCAAGCGTTCCACGTTTGTAAAAAATAATGTTCGAAGTCCGTGCTTTTAATCTTGAACGCAACGGGAACCCGGCTCGCTCGAGAGGGCCTGATGTGCAAGGATGTCAGGCCGGACATCGTTCGTTGAACGCAAAACCAAGGATTTTTCATGACTGCCATTCCCACCCCAGCGCCCGTGGTTCCCGGGCGATTGGAACAAATGTCGACCCGTATCGCCTTTTTTATCGCCGGTTTTGGTATCGCCGCCTGGGCGCCCTTGGTGCCCTATGCCAAAGCGCGCGCGAACCTGAATGAAGGCACGCTTGGCCTGCTGCTGTTATGCCTGGGGGTGGGGTCGATCATCGCGATGCCGGCGGCGGGCGCACTGGCATCGCGCTATGGCTGCCGACGCGTGCTTACCGCAGGGACACTTATGATCTGCCTGGCCCTGCCGATGCTGGCCACCGTCAGCTCGATCCCGTTGCTGATCGCTGGACTGTTCCTGTTTGGCGCGGGCCTGGGCACTGTGGACTCCACCGTCAACCTGCAAGCCGTGATCGTTGAGCGCGCTAGTGGCAAAACCATGATGTCGGGTTTCCATGGGTTGTTCAGCCTGGGGGGCATTGTCGGCGCGGCAGGAGTGGCCGGGTTGCTGGGCCTGGGCCTGTCGCCATTGCAGGCAACCCTGGTGGTCGTGGTTATCATGGTGGCGGCACTGCTCAAGGCCGCACCGCACCTGTTGCCGTATGGCAGTGAAAGCTCAGGCCCGGCATTTGCGGTGCCTCATGGTGTGGTGCTGTTTATCGGCTGCCTGTGTTTCATTGTGTTCCTGGCTGAAGGCGCGGTACTGGATTGGAGTGCTGTGTTTCTGAGCGCCGAGCGCGGCTTGGATGAAGCTTATGCAGGCCTTGGGTATGCGGCATTTGCCTTGACCATGACGGCTGGACGCCTGACCGGTGATGCGATTGTCCGACGTTTGGGCACCACACGAGTGATCGTGATCGGTGGCACATTGGCCTGTGCTGGTCTGCTGCTCGCGACGCTATTACCGGCCTGGGAAACGGCGCTGCTCGGGTACGCATTGGTCGGCGCCGGATGTTCGAATATCGTGCCGGTGCTGTACACCGCCGTGGGCAAGCAGAAGGTCATGCCCGAACACATTGCTGTGCCGGCTATCACCACGCTGGGCTATGCCGGCATTCTTGCCGGCCCGGCCATGATCGGCTTTATCGCCCATGGCAGCAGCCTGAGTACAGCGTTTGTATTGGTCGCACTATTGCTGGCCGGTGTGGCAATCAGTGGCAAGATCCTCAAGGTGTAAACCACGCGGTGCACAAGGCCGGTATTACCTGGCTTTGTGCAGCTTGTATCGCTCCAGCCAGCGCTCCAGGCTTGTATTGCTGAGCCACTCCGTAGATTTGAGCCGGCCAAACAGGCGCATGCTATTTATATGTACCAACGAGCGTAACAAGCCCGGACGCTCAATGATGTTTTTGGCCGTGTAGACGCAGTGCTCGCTGTATTGCTTTCTGGGTAGGCCGGTGGAAGGCTCGAGTATGGGCAGGCCCTGGGAATCAACCTCATCAGGGTCATTCATCACCGCTTTGAGGAGGGCGATTTCCACGTACTCGAATTCTTCAAAAAAGCTCCTGCGATCTTTGGTCGCGTCCCGCAGATGCTTGAAATAGCCTTGAAGAGCCCGAACAACCGCGGCATTGTCCAGACCATGGAAAGGGTCTTGACTGAAGGTGTCGGAAGAACTGTTACCTCGCAAAGTCGTCGCAGCAATCCTGAGACTGTCGCGGGTAATGTACCCTTCGCAATCCATGATTGCGTCATTCAAGGACGGGCGTTTTAGAATCTCCCTGACGACCAGGATCAGGCGATCTCGCACATTACTCTCCACTCAGTCTTTGCGCAGCGACCTGTAGAAGGGAAGACTGCGACCCACGCCCCTCTTTGAAATAAGCGTGCAGCTCGCCAAAGCCTTTTTCCAACTCGGCCACTAATTGGCTATCGGTTGAGTGCGAGCCTGGAGGGATCGCATTCACGCGAATGTCCGGCGCATTTTGCAATCGATGGGAACGCAGCGCGGACAAGGCGCTTGATAGCACCGCTGGCCGGCGCGACAGTGCATCCGATGTGCTCACCCCATGAGCGAAATGATCAATCGGTGGTGGCGAAGTCGGTTGCACCTCTTGCCCACTCACGGGAGGTAGCAGGCTGCGAGGTATTGCGCTATTGATTGTCATGCTTCACTTCCCACTATTCAGGATCCGGACTTGCCTGGCGAGCGCTGCCAAAAAGCTGCAACTGTCGAATGAATTCCAGCCAGACGAGCACCTCATGTGTGGCTGGAAGATCACGACAGTTCCGGAAGATCAGCTAATAGCCATGACAACATGTAAAAACGTTGTCGAGGGCTGAGTTAACCCTGCATTTGCCGACGCCACCAGGCCGTCAGGCTATTGATCAGGCCGGTGTGTTTTGGCTCGGCGTTTTCACTCGGCGACTGCTTGGCCGAGAGCAATCCCCGGGAAAAGTCATCGGAAACGGGGGCCTGGAATTTGCGCTGGCCGGCGAAGGCCTTCATGCGCCGGGTCTCAACCTCATACGCCCTCGACGGGAGGGGCAGGCCTCGTGATGCTGCGCCCTCCTCAGAGACCGCGAAATTGGCTCGCTGAGTACTGCATAGGTGTTCAAGGCGGCCGGGTTTGGGGGAATTAAACGAGGTTGAAGTCATATGTTTTCCCTCACTCGAA
This sequence comes from Pseudomonas sp. MF6755, assembly GCF_016405635.1. Lineage (NCBI taxonomy): Bacteria > Pseudomonadati > Pseudomonadota > Gammaproteobacteria > Pseudomonadales > Pseudomonadaceae > Pseudomonas > Pseudomonas sp. MF6755. Next base: position 47,333 of record NZ_JAEKDA010000009.1, on the reverse strand, counting down.
ATCTCAAGAGCGGCACGTTAATCACCACCGCTGGTACCACCTATGTGGCAAATGAGCGTAAGCCGTTCCTCAAACAATTGAGTAAGGCGCCGCCCACTTGTTACGACGCCCGAAGATCAGTCAATGGGAAGCCGAATACAGTGCTTTGAGGCTGACTTTGCCGCCAGAAGTGACACACGCGATGAATTCAGGGCGATTAAGAAATTCCTGGGCCAACTGTCTAAGGTGATCCTTGGCAGCATCGCCCGTCAGGGCTTGGCTAGCCAGCTTTCGCATATCTTTGACTGTCAGGCTGAATCCCCAGCCTTTCAACTCTTTGTAATGCTCAATCATCTCACCGGCAAGCTCCTTGTCAGTTTTGTACTTGAAGTAGTTTTGCCCATGGAGAACCGAGTTCACGCCATTCCAATCAACAAGATTGCCCGATGCACCCGTGGCGCTGTTCCGGATAAGGGTTGCGATCAATTCCGGATCCCGCAGCAGCGCATTGGCCAAGCGAATGTTTTCGCGCATGGCGGGATTAGATGACCAACCTCTTTGTGCCATCGCAAGAATACTGTCAACACTGATATACCCTGGGTTATTGGGATCCAGGAAAGCTGGGTAGCTATCACGCAACTGCTGTACCAGCTCTTCACGACTCTTGAGTGAATACTGCGGATCAGGCCTGCCTGGCGCCACCGGGTAAGGCCTGCCTGCAGTGGGGTCTGGTCGTGGTGGTGGATTACTCCAGCCAGGATTCGGCCTTGGCGGTGGGTTACTGCAACCGGGGTTCGGTCTTGGCGGTGGGTTACTCCAGCCAGGATTTGGCCTTGCCGGTGGGTTACTGCAACCGGGGTTCGGTCTTGGCGGTGGGTTACTCCAGCCAGGATTCGGCCTTGCCGGCGGATTGCCGCATCCAGGGTGCGTGGGTGGCCGATGCCCAGTAAACCAATGGCTGCTACACTGCTTGAAGTGATCCAGAAAGCTCTGCTTCGCAGGAGCGTTATAGTGACGAGCAAGGGCGTCGGTACTGCCTGCTGGTGACTGATCAGAACCAAACATCGGTCCGCCCTTGTTTGCCTGCGATTGGAAATTGACGTTGGCCGCATTCTGCCCCTTGAAAGAAGGCGCGGCAGGCGCCTCGCGACTGACCTTAGACTCCGTTTTGGCATCGGCCTGTGGGAGGCCAGAAGTTGATGAAGTAGGTAGGGGTGTATCCGACATCGATACCGACATAAGTTTCTCCATTACAGTGGGCGCAATTTTCGGCTTGTCGCTCCAACGTAACGTCGAAGCCCATCAGCTCTTCCCTATGTGGTTTTGTGTCGGAACCAGTTCCTGATCCAGCAACAATATGTGCTGTGCAGGTGTAGGAAACAGATTGGCAGGCGGTGGTCTTCCAGCAATAAATGGGTGGCACGCCTTGCCCAAGCAAAAAAAATCGCAGCCCTTGTGCTGCGATTTTTCCTATCAGCTAAAGATCAGAATCCGACGCTTGCTTGTACAAAAAACGTACGCGGCTCACCCAGGTATATCCCGGAGTTGTTGTCGCTGGAGCGCGTGTAGTGCAGCTGATCAAACACGTTTTTCACCCCCACACCCAGTTTCAGGTTCGACAGTTGCGCGCCAAAGTCATAACCACTGCGCACATTGACTGAGACATACCCTGGGATATCACCGTATTGACCGTCAGCGGTGCCTTGGGTGATGTAGGTGGTGCCGGTACCTGGCGCACGCTGGCCGGACTGGGCGTAGACGTCCAGGTTGTGGGTCCAGTGGTTGACGTCGTAGCGCAGACCCAGGGTCGCCACTTCACGGGAGTACAGTGGCAAATCGCGGCCCTTGAATGGCACGTCACCTTCAGAGGTGGCCTTGGTGTAGGTGAAGCCGGCGTTGGCGGTCAGGCCATCGAGGCGCGGGTCGAGGTTGGACAGGTCGTAGTGAGCCGACGCTTCGATACCTGCGTGCTTGGTGGCGCCGAGGTTGGTCCAGCCCACGTCGTTGCTGACATATTGCAGCTCATCCGAGAAGTCGATGTAGAACAGCGTCACTTCGCCGCCCCAGACGCTGTCGTTGTAGCGCGTACCGATCTCGTAGGTCTTGGCTTTTTCCGGGTTCAGGCCGTTGGCGGTCTGGTTGCCGGTGCCGCCCTGCCCCAGCTGGAAGTACTGCAGGCTGCCGAACGAGGTTTCGTAGTTGGCGAACAGTTTCCATTCGTCAGACACGTGATACATCACGCTCAGGGCCGGCAACGGTTCGTTGTTGTGGACCTCGCGGCGTTTCTCCTCGGTACGCTTGCCGTTCAGGGCCACGACGGGACGGTCATGCCATTCGGTGCGGATGTCTTCAAAGCGGATGCCCGGGGTAATGGTCCACCTGCCGATATCGATTTTGTTATCGATGTAGAACGCATTGGCTTCGGTGCCACCAGTGCGGTCCTGATACACATGGCCATCGCTCTGCCCGCCCGGCGTCGGCACGTTGTTGACCAGGTTGAGACTGGTGGCTTGCTCGTGCATGCCTTCCTTGAGGTAGCGATAGCCAACACTGACTTCCTGGGTGCTCGGGCCCACGTCGAACACATGTGACACCCGCGGCTCGATGCCGAAGGTGTAGTAGGTGCGCGGGTAAGAGCTGATGGTCTTGAGGTCGCGGTTGGCGATGTTGCTGCCACGGAAACTGTCGGAGTAATAAGTCAGCACTTCGGCCTGGGTACGGTCGTCGATCTGGCGGATGTACTTGAAGGACACATCCTTGCGGCGGCCGCTGAAGTTGTCCCAATCGCGCACCGACTGGTAGGGGTTGGCGTCGAACTGCTGCTGGGTCAGGCCGCCGGGCATGTCGGCACTGGCATCGTAGTAGTGGAAGTTCAGCGAAAAGTCGTCCTGATCGGTCGGCGCCCAGTGGGTTTTGAAGATCACGTCGTCGATGTCGTTGGAGTTGTTGCTGTTGCGGTAGCCGTTGCCATTGACCCCGGAGTACAGCAGCGCGGCGCCAATGCCGTTGTCGGCAGTGCCGCCGATAAAAGCGTTCTCAACGTGCTTCCAGCCACCATGGGCGGAGGTTTGCAGGGTGGTGCCGACTTCACCGGAGAATTTCTCCGGAATCGCGCGGGTCACGAAGTTGATCACGCCACCCACGTTCTGCGGCCCATAACGCACGGAACCTGCACCGCGAACAACGTCAATACTTTCCAGGTTACCGGCGGAAATCGGCGCCATCGACAGTTGCGGTTGGCCGTACGGGGCGAACGCTGCCGGTACGCCGTCAATCAGCACGGTGGAGCGCGGCGACAGGCGTGAGGTCAGGCCGCGTACACCGACGTTGAGGGAAATATCGCTGCCACCGGTACCGTTGGATTCCTGTACCTGCACACCCGGAATACGTCGCAGCACATCGCCGACATTCATCGCGCCTTGCTCCACCATGGCTTCGCGGCGCACCACCGTACGCGCGCCCGGGTGGTTTTGCACCACGGCGGCATCGGCATCGGCAAGCCAGTCGCCCACCACCTTGATGTCGGTGACGCCCAGCACCAGCGGCGAGCCAGCCTCGCCGGTGCCGTTGCTTACCGGGCGCAAGGTCACGGAGCCGGCATCGATCTGGTAATCCAGGCCGCTGCCTTGCAGCAATTGGCGCAGGGCTTGTTCGGGCGTGAGGTTGCCATCCACCGCCGGGGCTTGCTTGCCGGCGACCATGTCGGGGCTGAAGAACACTTGCAGCGAGGTCTGCTGGCCCAGTTGGCTCAAGGCTGCGCCCAGGGATTGGGCGCGGATATGAATGCCATCACCAGCATACGCGGCAGGCAGCGCGGTACTGACTGCCAGGGCCAGGGCCAGGGGCGCCCAGCGAGAAACTTTATAGTTGTAGAGGGCGAGTTTTTTCACGTCGAACCTAGTCCTGTGATGGCAAGAGTGCGCGGCTGTTAACGCAAACCAGTTGCAGTTGCAGGAGAAGACGAAGAACTCGAAAAAAACCTGAATGTCAGCGTGAAATAATTTCCTGGCTGCCGTCCGGCAAGGTACGCAAGGCGACGGGAAGGATGTGTGGCAAGGCCTTGAGCAAGGCGTCGGTATCGTTGGACTTGAATACGCTGGTCAGGCGCAGGTTGCCCACCGCTGTGGTACTGACGCGCAGCGGTTGCTCACGGTAGCGCGACACTTCCCGCGCCACTTCGCCCAGGGTGGCGTTGTTGAACACCAGCTTGCCGGTGCGCCATGCAGTCAGTTCTTCAGCATTCACTGCGTAGGCCGCCGCCACTTGGCCCTGGGTATCGACATGGGTGCCACGACCAGCGGTGAGCATCACCGTCTGATCCAACAGGCGCCCCTGTACCTTGACCGTGCCGGCCTCGACTGCCACGCGGGTCTGGTCAGCATCCCTACGCACATCGAAGCGTGTGCCGGTAACCGTCACCTGCCCTGCGCCGGCGGCCACCACAAACGGACGACTGGCGTCATGCTCGACACTGAACATCGCCTCGCCCTGCTTGAGTTCCACGCCACGCCGACCTTTTTCATAGTGAACCGCAACCACGCTACGACTGTTGAGGTCCATCACCGAACCGTCGGGCAAGGCCACCTGGCGATGCTCGCCCAACCGGGTACTGAACTCGGCACTGTACGACTTTGGCTGGCCCAACCCGCTGAATAAACCCACGCCCACTGCAACGGCGACCACACTGGCGGCAACGGCATAGCGCAACACCGCACGGCGCTTGGGATGCTCGACCGGCGCCTCACACAGGGCCTGCAAGCGAGCCTTGGGCAGCAGATCCGTGGCGCTCCACAGCCCTTGCAACACATCGAATTCATATTGGTGCTCGGGCTGCTCAGCACGCCAGGCATCGAAACATTGACGCTCTTCGGCGCTCAACTGGCCGTCCTGCAGGCGCACAAACCACTGCGCGGCCTCATCACGGACACGGGTATCCATCGTGGAAGATCCTGTTTCAAAGCGGGTCATGGCGCCATCGCATCCAGACGATCACGCAGATGCCGCAGGGTGCGGATCATATACTTTTCCACCATATTTTTAGACAGGCCCAGGCGTTCGGCGATTTCCAGCTGGGTGAGTCCCTCGATTTTCTGCCAGATGAAAATCTTGCGGCAGTTGAGCGGCAACTCGGCCAACGCCCGCTCGATGGAGTCGGCCAACTGGATCGCGTGCATGTAATGCTCCGGGTCGCCGCTATGGGGCGCACTGTGATCAACCGCTTGCAGCGTCAGCGCCTCGCGGCGGTCTTCGCGGCGATGGGCATCCACTGCGATATTGCGCGCCGTTTGATGCAAGTAGGCGCGCGGTTGCGCAACCTCGCTGGTACTCGACTCCAGCACTCGCACAAAGGTGTCATGGGCCAGGTCTTCGGCCTGCTGACGGTTTCTCAGGCGGCGCGTCCAGGTTCCGATCAACTCTTCGTAGTGCTCGAAAAAGCCTGTTCTGCGGGGCGGCTGGGGAATCATCGCGGATGCACTGGGAAGGCGGGGCGTGAATAGTAATGCTTCCTATTAAGCAGGGCAATTGCTGCCTGTCGCTGCACCCTATCCCCTATCAAGAGCGTTATTTTTTTGAAATGACATCACTCATGTACTGATGCAGGTCTCGTAAATCCTTAACGCTCCACGCGTGCGGCGCTATCTTTACACCGTTCTCCTGCAACGTCTTTGGAATCAGATTTCCATTTGGGCGAAGTATGATTGACGACACGATAACGCCTGGATAATCACTGAGTCGTTTCTTGAAAACGGTGGTTGTAAGGTCAGGCGTTGGAGGATTGCTTTTTTTAGCCAATGGCCCTGTCGCTTTGATATCGAGCCCATGACACACAGCGCACCTTTGTAAGTAGAGCGTCTTGCCATTGATGTTTTCCGCAAAGGCCCCTGATGCTTGAGCCAGTGATAAAACTGCGGATAGGCCGATGAGTACGATATTCACGCGTCCGGTGCCTGTCGGCATATACATTCCCTCGCCCCTTGTATTCCCTTTATTTTCAGCATAATACGATAACACTCCCCTTGCGGCCGAGCGCTACGTCTATGCACACGCCTTTTATCGACACCCGCTGCCACCATGCTTTACGCCTTGCCTGCAACGTCAGCACTTACCCGCATAAGTTCTGTTTGAGCGAGCCAAATCGAATACTCATCACCTCCCTGACCGATCAATGCCCAGGCGTGCAGACATTGGTCGAACGGCTGTACCCAATGCAGGCGATGCTAGCGCAGAAGCTCCCACTCACTGGCACGACCACACTGTGGAAATCCCGCGAGGTGTGGCTGCAGCAAACCCAGATACAAACCACCCTCGACACGGCACCTCTACCCGACGGAACCCTCACCGATGTTGCGCGACTGTACGACCTGCAACTGCTTGAAACCGTGCTGTCGACAATGCCATGCGACCCCCAGGGTGCTCCATCCTCACAAGACACTGTCGGCCTGGCGTGCCACTGCGTCTGGCTTTCAGAACTATTGGCCTTGGTCATCCTGGGCATCGCCAGGGCAACCGTTGACGAGACTGGCAATTGCACCATCACGCCGTCATCGGACGCCATGCGCGCGCACCTTCGCAGGGTATGGTTTGGTTCAGCCCTGGAACAGGCATCTCTTGCGTCCGCCTCGCTGGCCATCCAAAGCCTTGCCATCGTGGCTGCCGACCCGGCTCGACGAAACCAACTGCAAAATGCCAGGGTATCGGCACTGACTCTATTTCCCCAGCATTGGCGGCTGCCGCCAGACTATGGTCCCGTGGCCGGCCTATTATTCGATCAACTTGAACCCTTGCTGCTGATGATCATTCACGCGGTCCATGCAACACAGCATCCTGGAACCCCACCCTTCGATCATCGCCACGCCGCGCAAAAGGGCATTACGCAGGTCTACGAACATGTCCATCGAATTCAAACGCAACTCCCCGTGGTTGACCGGCTTTTCGATTTCTCTGGAGGCGGGCTGGTACTGGGAACGCGCAATTTGGCGAGTGGCGCCATCGAGACAGCCGAAAAACTCGCAGAAATAAAGCTGGGCACCAATTGGCACGGCAAGGCCACATCAGATGCTCAGAAGGCCTACCTGGTGAACCGGCTCAAACGCTGCGCTCATATTGAAGTGCTCGATTTCGAACTGCTGCAACACCACACAAAAGACAATGCCGTTGAAGTGGATGTCGATTTCTTCATCAGGGATCACGTGCACAGCCAGATTTATGGCGTACAGCTCAAACACCTCAAAAAGCGCTCCCATAGCGGCTTACTGGGATGGCTCAGCCTGCTCAGAGAGCCCTCAAGCGGATTGGGTAACCTGGTTCGGCAGTTGGAGAACCTGGTGCTGCTTGCCCGTGATGATGAGAAATCGCGGGCATGCCTGATCAGCAACGGGCTCACACCTGCCGAATGCGACCGCATCATCCCCGTCGGTCTACACAATGTCGGCAGCATGGATATGTGGTCACTGCAGAACGGCATCCTGCTGTATGACATGCACACGTTCGTAAACCTGATGGCAGGTAGGGCCGCGGTAGAAATCGGCATGCTCGACGGGCAAATCATTAACCGGCCGGCTGCTGCGCGCGAAGGGCCGCCTCCCAGTCCGCATGATCCGGATTCGGCCATTGATACCTACATAGCCGATCCGCTGTTTCAACACCTGTCCCGGTTCGATACGGCCGCCAGGGTCAGGCGACAAGCCTGCAACGGCGCGCTCACCGTTGTCGCCCACGGCCTGGGCCTGTGAGCTGCCGGTGAACTTCCACTGCCCGCCGCCAGTCAGCTGAAAGGACTCTCATAAACACAGTGGGTGGGCGATGCAGATTTCCTTGCAGCAACAAGTGGCCCTGGTCACCGGCGCCAGTTCCGGCATTGGTGCGGGCGCGGCCAAAGCCCTGGCCGAAGCGGGCGCGGCGGTGGTGCTCAACTACAACTCCCAGGCGGCACCGGCCGAGGCCCTCGCCGCGCAGATCAATGCCAACGGCGGCCGGGCACTTGCCATCGGTGGCGACGTATCCAAAGAGGCTGACGTCGAACGCCTGTTCGCCCAGACGCTCGACGCCTTCGGCCACTTGGATATCCTGGTGGCCAACTCCGGCCTGCAAAAAGACGCCAACCTGGTCGACATGACCCTTGATGACTGGAACACCGTAATCGGCGTCAACCTCACCGGGCAATTTCTCTGTGCGCGTGCGGCGGTGCGTATTTTCAATCGCCAGGGCATTCGGGACGGCGTGTCCCGCGCCGCCGGCAAAATCATCCATATGAGTTCCGTGCATCAAATCATCCCTTGGGCCGGGCATGTGAACTACGCCGCATCCAAGGGCGGCGTGGAGATGCTGATGCGCACCCTGGCCCAGGAAGTCAGCGAGCAACGAATTCGCATCAACGGCATTGCGCCGGGGGCCATTCGTACGGCGATCAACCGTGCGGCCACTGAAGGCGCGGCGGAAAAAGAGCTGCTCAAATTGATTCCTTATGGCCGCGTCGGGGATGTGGAAGACGTGGCCAATGCGGTGGTGTGGCTGGCCAGCGATGCGTCTGATTATGTGGTCGGCAGTACGCTGTTTATTGACGGTGGCATGAGCCTGTATCCGGAGTTTCGTGGCAATGGTTGACTTGAAGAAAGAACCCCAAAGCGCCATCGATGCCCACGGCATCATCGGCGACATGCGCAGTGCGGCACTCGTAAACGACCGGGGCAGCATCGACTTTTTCTGCTGGCCGGAATTCGACAGCCCGTCGATCTTCTGCGCACTGCTCGACACGCCCGAGGCTGGCACGTTCCAGCTCACCCCGGACTTGCCCAATGCCCGCCGCGAGCAGATTTACCTGCCCGACACCAACGTGCTGCAAACCCGCTGGCTCAGCGATGCAGCGGTAGTGGAGGTCACCGATCTGCTGGCCGTCAGCGAAGACGTCGACGAGCTGCCGCTGCTGATTCGCCGGGTGCGTGTGGTCAGTGGCCAGGCTACCCTGCACCTGCGCTGCGCCGTGCGTCACGACTATGCCCGCGCCAAGACTAAGGCCAGGTCTGACGACACCGGCGTGTTGTTCAACGCCGACGGCCAGCCCGGCCTGCGCCTGGTGGGCAGTCACCCGCTGACCCTCGAAGAGGATGCAGCCGTCGCCAGCTTCACCCTGGCCCAGGACGAAGGCGCCGAATTCGTGCTCGGCGGCCAGGATGATCCGCGAGTGATCAACGATTGCACGGACCTCTACCTGGAGCGCACCCTGAAGTTCTGGCGCGGCTGGATCTCTCAGTCCAATTACCGTGGGCGCTGGCGCGAAATGGTCAACCGCTCGGCCCTGGCGCTGAAGCTTTTAACCTCGCGCAAACACGGCGCAATCATCGCCGCTGCGACCTTCGGCCTGCCGGAAACCCCAGGTGGCGAGCGCAATTGGGATTACCGCTACACCTGGATCCGCGACGCCTCGTTCACCGTCTACGCATTCATGCGCCTGGGTTTTGTCGAAGAAGCCAATGCCTATATGCGCTGGCTCAAAGGCCGGGTCAGCGACTGCTGCGGCCAGCCGACCAAGATCAATATCCTCTACGGCATCGACGGTCGCCAGGAACTGCCGGAAACCACCCTCGACCATTTGAGTGGCCACGGCGGCGCCCAACCGGTACGCGTGGGCAATGAAGCGTTCGACCAGATCCAACTGGATATCTACGGCGAGCTGATGGACGCGGTGTACCTGGTCAACAAGTATGGCGAAGCCATCTCCCACGAAGGCTGGAAACATACGGTGGACGTCGCCGACCAAGTGTGTGAGATCTGGAACCGCAAGGATGTAGGCATCTGGGAAATGCGCGGTGAAGAGCACCACTTCCTGCATTCGCGCCTGATGTGCTGGGTGGCCCTGGACCGTGCCATCCGACTGGCCTCTAAACGTTCACTGCCGGCCCCGTTCGCGCGTTGGGACCAGACGCGCCAGGCGATCTACGCCGACATCTGGAGCAATTTCTGGAACGAGGAGCGTGGGCACTTTGTGCAGTATATCGGCAGCACTGCGCTCGACGGTTCGATGCTGTTGATGCCACTGGTGCGCTTCGTCGCGGCGACCGACCCGCGATGGCTGTCGACACTGGAAGCGATCCAGAAAAGCCTGGTGCGCGACGGCATGGTCTACCGCTACCGCAACGACGACAGTCAGATCGATGGCTTGCAAGGCACCGAAGGCGCGTTTGCCGCCTGCTCGTTCTGGTATGTCGAATGCCTGGCCCGCGCCGGGCAGGTGGAAAAAGCCCATCTGGAATTCGAACAATTGCTGCGTTACGCCAACCCGCTGGGGTTATACGCCGAAGAGTTCGACAGCCAGGCCCGGCACCTGGGCAATACGCCTCAGGCCTTGAGCCATTTGGCGTTGATCAGTGCAGCGACGTTCCTGGACCGCAAGCTCAGCGGGGAGAAGACCGTATGGCAACCCTGAGCCGCCCTACCCCGCTGTTGTATGTGCGCACGCCCATGCTCGAGGTAGCCTACGAAACCCACGGCCCTGTCGAGGGTGAGCCCGTGATCCTGTTGCATGGCTTCCCCTACGACCCGCGCGGCTACGACGAGATCGCACCCGTGCTGGCCGAGCGTGGTTATCGGGTGTTGGTCCCGTATTTACGCGGTTATGGGCCGACGCGGTTTATCAACGCTCAGGTCATTCGTTCCGGCCAACAGGCAGCGCTGGCCAAGGATTTGCTGGATTTCATGGATGCCCTGGCGATCCCGCAGGCCACCCTCGCCGGGTTTGACTGGGGTGGGCGCGCCGCGTGTATTGTCGCGGCGCTGTGGCCGGAACGGGTACGCGGGTTAATGACCGGCGATGGCTACAACATTCAGGACATCGCCAAGTCGCTCAAGCCTAGAACACCGGAAACTGAGCATCGATTGTGGTACCAGTACTACTTTCACACCCAGCGCGGGGTCGACGGTTTGACCGCCAACCGCCGCGAGCTTTGCCAACTGCTGTGGTCGCTGTGGTCACCGTCCTGGGTCGAAGGGCCGAGCCTGTATGGCAAAACCGCGCCATCGTTCGATAACCCGGATTTTGTCGCGGTCGTGATCCACTCCTATCGCCATCGTTTCATGTATGCCCCCGGCGACCCGGCCCTGGAAACCATCGAGCAGGCACTGGCGCTGCAACCGCCGATCAGCGTGCCGAGCATTTCGCTGTGTGGCGCCGATGATGGAGTGGGCCCAGCCCCTGAAGAGGACGACGACGCAGAACATTTCAGCGGCTTTTATCGGCGCCGGATATTGAAAGGTGTGGGGCACAATATTCCCCAGGAAGCGCCCCAGGCCACCCTTGATGCGCTGCTGGAATTGCTGGCTTGATACCACCCGGTACTTTTATAGCTGCCTTGCTTTGCGCACCGGGATGGCGTCATGTCGTGCGCGGGTACACCACTGAATCCAGATAAGCCGTTATCGGTGCAAGGTCGTTCAGGGCAGAAGACGCCGCAATATACGTATCGGGCCGAACCAGGATCAGTTGATTGGCGTAGGGGCTGCTTTCATCATTAATCTGGATCTGCTTGACGTAGGCAGGGAGATCCGCGGTTATCGGCGCGTCACCAAACACCAGCAGGGTGAAAAACCGATAGTCGAGCAGGGAATAAATGCGGGTAGCGGTCAGTTCGCCACTGACAGGTTCGCGAAGCTTGAAATCGAGCAACCGCTGGCCATCGAGGTCGTGCTGGCCGTAACGAATACCCATTCCTGTGATAAAGCCTGCGCGCCGCTCGACAACCTTCAGATAGTCCTCTGCGTGGGTGCCTTGGGCCGAGTACTTGGTAGTGCGCACCAGTTCGCCGGACGTCTCGATCACACCCAGGGCAACCGGCTTACGCTCCTGCTCATAGGTCGGTAACAACGCCTTCGACGCACCGTGTTTCAACACCATGCTCATCTTCCACATGAGATTGAAGGCGTCAGCCAAACCGGTATTCAAGCCTTGGCCGCCATTGACCGAATGAATGTGGCAGGCGTCACCGGCGATAAAGACTTTGCCCTCGATTGCATAGTGTTGCGCCACTGACTCGCGCACCGTGAACTGTGAAGACCAAACGAGTTCCTTGAATCGCAAGGTGTGTGGCGCCATTGCGCGGTTGATCTTTGCAACGGCCTGTTCGACGGTAAAGTCCTGGGTATCCATGCGCACGTAAAAGCGGTCGATCTCGCCCTCCCGCGGAATCCACGCCACATCCGAGGTCTCGGCTTGAAAGACGATGATTTCCGGCACCTTATTGAAGTCGGTGTCGACGATGCCATCCAGCACCGCCCAAATCAGCTGCGGATAGGTCACCTCGAAAGGCACATTGAACCAATCACGCACAAACGAACGGGAACCGTCGGCACCGATGACGAACTCCGACTGGATGGTCTCGCCTGTCGACAGTGTCGTCATGCAACCCTCCTCCAGGATTTTGATATCACGCACGGAGGTTTGACGGTGGACCGGGCAGCCCAACGTCTTGATCCGCTCGTCCAGTGCCTGCTCGACGAACGATTGCCCGAGCATAAGATAATACTTATGAAAACAGCCTTCCAATTCGTCCCACCAGGCTGACTTACGCGAGACAAACTTCCCGTCTGCCCATACCGAACTGGTATTGCAAGGCTTGCCCAGAGGATGCAACTGGTCGAACAGACCAACGCTCTCGAACAATTGCAAAGTACGGGCGTTGAGCGCATCGGCCCTACCCACTTGCAAGGGCTCGAGCGATTTATCGATGATCACTACCTCGAGGTTACATAGGCGACCGAGATAGGCACACATAAGCCCCACAGGGCCCGCTCCAATAATGACGACATCAGTTTTCTGCGCCATCATGGACGAACTCCACGGCAGGCGTTGATACGAACAGGCGTTTCACAACAGCGAAGTATTGGAAAACCAACCAGACCTACGAACGTAGGATTTATATTACATAGACGATATTGGCTGGCAATCGCCTTGATCAAGTTGAAAGTACTCATCGGCATGATGGCCGACCTCTCACAATGGGCCGACCATCATAAGTTACTTAAACTTGTCTTCAATTACGCAAATGATACTTAAAATTTGTAACTGGCCGAACATTGCAGCACAGACATTTAATCAATCGACTTTTTTACTGCTTGGCTCGCAAAACTCTTAGTTCACTCTGCGCGCGGGCCAATATAAAAGTCGACATCTATAGGCAACGTCTTATTTAATTCAATAACAATACCCCGTGTCAGCGTGAGCCAGGAAAAGTTCGTTTCAGGCTCACACCATCAAGCGTACCGTTATCTCAGCGGTCCAGACGCGCAGCGGCACGTGCCACGATCTCTGCACGGTCCTTATGCGATTGCGCCGTGCGCTTAAGCGCCTGCGCCAGCACATGCGCGGGCGCAGTCTGCGGGCTGCCCGAATAGAAAGGGGGTGCGGGTGCATATTCAATCTGCAACTGCACCAGTTGCGCGGCAGCCTCGCCGTACAGGTCGGCTACCAGGGACAGGGCAAAGTCGATCCCGGCGGTGATACCGCCGCCGGTCAGCAGGTTGCCATCGCGCACCACTCGCGCCTTAACCGCAGTGGCACCGAGCGCGGCGAGCAGGTCATGGTAAGCCCAGTGCGTAGTTGCCTTGCGCCCGCGCAGCAAACCCGCTGCGCCGAGTACTAGCGCGCCAGTGCACACCGAGGTGACATAGCGTGCGGTATGGGCTTGGTCCTTGAGGAAACCCAGGGTCTGGGGGTCTTCCATCAACGGGCCGACACCGGCGCCGCCGGGTACGCAGATCACGTCCAGGTTCGGGCAGTCGGCATAGGTTATCGTCGGGGTGAACACCAGTCCCGTGCTGGAGGTCACGGTCGCCAGATCCTTCCACACCAGATGCAGTTTTACGTCCGGCAGAGAACCGAGAACGTCGTAAGGGCCAGTCAGGTCCAGTTGCTGGATGCCAGGGAATAGCAGAAAGCCAATCTGTAGAGTCATGCCGATTTTCCTGTAAGGGAGTAGACGGTTTCACTCTAGTGATTCAGGATTTGGCCTACACGCCATTCCGCCCACGAATCACGCCAACATGCCAAGAATCGTTCATGTGCTCACCTTCCCCAATGCGCAGGTGCTGGATGTTACCGGCCCACTGCAAGTCTTTGCTTCGGCCAACGACCTGGCGCGACAGCAAGGTTTGTGCGTGCCCTATGCGGTCAATGTGGTGGCTGCCCAGGCGGCACCGGTGATGACGTCCGCGGGCCTGGCGCTGGTGGCTGAGCCGTTGCCGGCGATCGATGCGCTGTGCGATACCCTGGTGATCGCCGGGGGCTGGGGCGTGTATGGTGCCGCCGAGGACGCTGCGCTGGTGGATTGGGTGCGCAGAAAAGCCGCCCATTCGCGTCGAACAGTCTCGGTGTGCACCGGCGCCTTCCTACTGGCGGCCACCGGTCTGCTCGACGGCTGTCGTGTGGCAACCCACTGGACGCGCTGTGGGGAACTGGCCCGCCAATATCCGAAATTGCAGGTTGAGACCAACCCTATCTTCGTCCAGCAAGGGGCATTGTGGACCTCCGCCGGCGTCACGGCCGGGATTGATTTGTGCTTGGCGCTGGTGGAGCAAGACCTGGACCGTGCGGTAGCTCTGGAGATCGCACGGCATCTGGTGGTGTTTCTAAAACGCCCGGGCGGCCAATCCCAATTCAGCGTGACGTTGTCGCTGCAGAACAGCAGTAGCCGTTTTACCGAGTTGCACGCCTGGATTGCTGAGCGGCTGACGCAGGACCTGAATATATCAACCCTGGCGGCGCAGGCCGGGATGAGTGAACGCAGCTTTATCCGCCATTACCGCGCCGACACCGGACAGACACCCGCCCGGGCGGTGGAGTTGTTACGGGTAGAAACCGCAAGAAGGCGCCTTGCCGATAGCGATGCGCCGATCAAGCGAATCGCTACACAATGCGGATTCAAGTGCGAAGAAACCATGCGCCGCAGCTTTCTTCGCATACTGGCCGTCACGCCGCAGACCTATCGACAGCGATTCTCAGGTGTGTGCGCGCCAGACATGCCTGCGTTGCGTTGCGAAGCATGACGTCACGCGGCCGATGGAATGTGCGGGTTGCGCAATGGCGGGGTGCTGTGGATATGCACCCGACGCAAATGCCGTCCCCCACCGTGGGTAAAAGCCTCACGGCCATGGAGCAGGCTGAAGTTGTCCGTCAGCAACACATCCCCGGTTTGCCATTGATGTGCGTAGTAAACGCTGGGGTCATGCAGCGCAGCGTGAAGGCTGTCGAGCAACGTGGATTGCTCACTGGCTTCAATTCCACTGAATTCATATTGCGACGCGTTGATAAAGCTACTGTCGCCTGCGAGCGGCTGTTCACAGTACCGCAGTACTGGAAACTCGCGCCGTGGGTGGATGTTAATGATCGGCGCTTGAGCCTGGTTGCTGTAAAGTTTGACGGTCCGGCTGTAGCTGCCTTGTGCCCGGCCCCACAAGTCCAGCGTTTCAGGCGATGCAATGCGTAATGCCTGAGGGGTACTGGCAAACGTGGTGCAGCCGCCGTGGGCGAAATCGCCCGCATTGACACAGTGGAAGATCTGGAATTCGGGCACGGTATCCAGATACATTCCGTCCCAATGCAAAGGCACATAGCTATTGGAAAAAATGTGGTCATCGGGCATAGGGGCCTCCACAAGCTCCAGCACTGCCCCGAAAGGCCACATCATGATTTCGCCGAACGAGGCGCAATAACGACTGAAACTCTCGGACGAGTTGAAACCTTCGAAACCGCGAAGGATCACCAGTTGATGGCTGTACACCAGCATGCGCAACCAGGCCGGTGACAGTTGCCCAATATGCAACTCACGCCGAGCAGTCAGCATTACGCCAAACTCAGGCGAGCCATGGGCCCCTGGCAGTGGTGTCATCGTGATCAGGTGATGCAGGTTCAAGTCCATCATGCGTGCGCTCCCTGCCATTGCACGATGGCTGGGGTTAACTCGTCGACTTGAGAAGCCGCCATAACATAGTGACTGGGCTGGCCGTCCTGCATCACCAACCGGGCACCACAGAGTTGTGCGTTCTTGCGACTCATCAATACAACCCGCCCGCCCGTCTCTACCGCTATGCCATGCCAGGGCGTTATCCAGCAATCGTGTGTTGGCATCATATGAATGCCGATCTTAAGGCTGCTGGGTGCTTGCGGATGAATGGACAATCGTATTGCGTGTGGAAACTCTTTTGCCAGAAGATCTCCCCACGCCCAACTGCGTTGAATGACTTCAACCGCCATGAGTTTGGCTTTTCGCTGCAAGGCCGTTCGGCTTCCGGAGTAGTCCGGAGTCAGGCCGTCTTCGAACATGAAGCGTGAGATTGCACGGTATAACGCCACGCCTTCATCAGACTTCATCAGTGTGCTCTTGATTGCAAACAACGAATCAGCATGGTTATCGATCATCAATTGGCGCAACGTATCAAAGTCACGGCTGGGCGCGTTGAACCGAGTGCAGTCTTCAAGGTTATAGAGCCGCAGATGATCGGCGTGTTTTTGCGCGATGAGCCGGCCGATAACCGCCTGATACTGGCTGATATCATTGTCGTCGACACCGATCACATCGCCGAACACCCGGCCATCCGAGCAGATAGTCAGATGAGCCCCCGGGGTATAGAAACGCTGGATGTCAGCACACAATTTATCCAGGGACTGCAAGGAAAGCCGTTCTGCCAGATCGGGCAGCCGGCCGATTACTTTGCCGGGGTTGGGTGATTTGGCGGGGAAAGCCGGCAATACGAATTCAATAGGTTTTCCCGCTTCCACAAAGTGCTGAATCCGCGGAATCTGTACAGACCGAATCAGCTCTAGTTCATGACTGTGCATATCCGATTTATCACTCTGTATATCACGACGATGTACTTTGAGGATTTCATTCAAGATGTTTACCGAGATGTCGAACGAGGGATTATTCATTTTAGATACCTATTAATTGCCCGTAACACGCAACTTTGTAGAGAGGCGCGAAATTTAATTTCCGAGTGTTCAATACCGATGCTTAGCGCCATGTGTCGCTAGGCGTGAGACATAGTTAATAGGTTAACTATATTTCAAGCAATCGCAGATAAACATTTTGAAACCTATACTGGCAGGTAGCGCGAGGGCAGATACATCAGGGTATAAACGTTTTTCTCATGTAGGAAACGGCTTAGGTTTCTGGCGATTTTTTTAAACCACCGTGTCAGTCGCCATAACTTAAAGTGCGGCAGCTAATGGAATTATTTTTTTACAACACATGCTGAGGCTTGATTTCTGTAAAAAACAAAAACCGCAAAAGAATATGTAAGAATTTTGAGTATCGTGTTTATTCGGGCTGACTTATTTCAAGTTGTTAATATATTTACAATACGAGCGATATGAAATTTCCGCTGACGCTTTCGCTGATTTGTTACCAGGCCTGAACGAAAAATACCTACACACATTTTTATGCGGTGGGCCGCGACATCAGCGCCAGGCGTATCGCCAACACCATCAATACACTTGCCAGCCCCCACTTCTGTAGGGCGGCGCCCGCTGGGCGGGCGCTGAAAAAGCGGCTCACGGCACCGCCAAAAATCCCCAGGAGTATGTGAAATACGGCGGCGATCAACGTCAGGATGCCTCCCAACACCAACAGCTGCCCAGCAATGGATCCTGCCTCGGGGCGCACGAACTGCGGTAAAAACACCACGAAGAACAGCAGCGCCTTGGGGTTGAGCAGACTGTTGAGCACGGCCTGCAAGAACACCAGGCCAAGGCGCGCCGGCTCAACCTTGGCAGCCGCCCGGCGAGGTTTTTTGCGCAAGGTCTTGAACACCAGCCACAACAGATAGACCACCCCCGCGTAGCGGATCAGGTCGAATGAGGGCGGCCAACTGGCGACCACGGCGGTCACCCCGGTGGCGGTCAATGCCGTGAGTATCAAGTCCGCCACGCCGATGCCCAGGCCAGAGGCCACACCGCCACGCCAGCCGTGGAGTACGCCTTGGCTGATGACAAACGCCATGTTCGGCCCGGGCGACAACAGCAGGAGTAAAACCGCGCCTGAAAAAATTGCCAACGTTGCAAGATCAATCATGGCCAGTCATCCGCCGACAAAGCCTGCAGGTTAATCAGCGCAACTGACACAAACAAAAAATTGTGCGGGATACAATTTCAGCGGCCTTGTTGCTTCACCGCAGCGATGATTGCTCATTACCACGACCAACGTCTAGAATGCGAAACATTATCAATTAAGCCTGCTGCGCCAGGATGACCATGTCGAGCGATCCCCCTCTGGACCCTGCCGCCATCGGCCAGCTTTACCAAGCCCACCATTCCTGGCTGCGCGGCTGGTTGAGCCGGCGTACCGGTTGCCGTGAACACGCCGCCGACCTGGCGCAGGAAACCTTCGTGCGCCTGCTCAACGCGCGCGCGCAACAAACCCTGCAACAGCCGCGGGCTTACTTGAGCAGCATTGCGCGCAGCTTGATGATCGACCAGTACCGGCGCCGCGAGCTGGAACGCGCCTACCTGGAAAGCCTGACGCACTTCCCGCAAGTCGAGGTGCCGAGCGAAGAAACCCGGCTACTGATCCTCGACAGCCTGGAACGCATCGACCGTTTGCTCGACCAGCTCAAGCCTCGGGTGCGCGAGGCATTCCTACTGGCGCAACTGGATGGCCTGACCTGCCCACAGATCGCCCTGCGCCTGGGCGTTTCCAAGGCCACGGTGGAGCGCGACCTGTCCAAGGCGCTGCATGCCTGTTATCGGTTGCGTTATGCCGAGCTCTGACCCGCGCCTGGTGGACCAGGCCATCCAGTGGATGATCAAGCTGCGCTTCAACAGCGCCGATGACGCCAGCACTACGGCCTTTGAGAAGTGGCTGCAGACCAGTGCTGCGCATCAAGAGGCGTGGCAGCGAGTGGCCACAATGAATGACGATTTCAATCAACTGTCAGCGCAGGTAAGCCGCCATGCGCTCACTGGCGCACGCCACCGCATCAGTCGTCGTGAAGGCTTGAAGGTGCTGGGGCTGTTTGCCGGCGCTGCCGGCTTAACCTGGTTGGGTCGCGACTACACCCCCTTGCCTGCCCTGCTGGCCGACTACCGCACCGCGGTCGGCGAGCGGCGCTGGGTGGCGTTGAACGATGGCAGCAAGGTACAGCTCAACAGCGCCAGCGCCATTGATATCGCGTTGAATGCCGAGGGTCGGCTTGTGAACTTGCACCAGGGTGAAATACTGGTCAATACCGGCGGCGACCTCCGCCCATTCTGGGTGCATACCCGTGACGGTTACCTGCGTGCCCTCGACACGCGCTTGCTGGTGCGCGAAGAATCCCAAGGTACGCTACTGGCCGTGCAGAAGGGTGCGGTGGCGGTGTTTGCCGACAGCCATGACGCCAGCGCACGCCAAGTCATCAAGCCCGGCGAGCAGGTGCTGTTCAACCGTAGCGGCATACGCCCCTCGCCCACCAACGGCCTTGACCCCTGGGCCTGGAGTGACGGCGTGATCAGCGCCCAGAATATGCGCCTGGATGACTTCCTGGCCGAACTGGGCCGTTACCGCAATGGGTTGGTGCGTTGCAGCGAGGCGGTGGCTGGGCTGCGGGTCTCGGGTACCTATC
The DNA here is from genome assembly GCF_016405635.1 of Pseudomonas sp. MF6755. Classification (NCBI taxonomy): domain Bacteria; kingdom Pseudomonadati; phylum Pseudomonadota; class Gammaproteobacteria; order Pseudomonadales; family Pseudomonadaceae; genus Pseudomonas; species Pseudomonas sp. MF6755. Next base: position 27,770 of record NZ_JAEKDA010000009.1, on the reverse strand, counting down.
AACTGGATGACACCGATCAAGTACTGAAGCTGGTGGCCCAATCGCTGCCCATCGATGTGACCTACCGCAGCCGCTATTGGGTGTCCGTCTCCGCTCGGGTTTAACTGACTAGAAATAAATGAGGTGAATTCTCATTGCCGTTCGACCTGTAAGGAAAGGCCGATCAACAGGCCGGTGTTGTCCATTTCCCTCAGGAGCATCCCGCGGTCATGCAAGCGTTCCCCTCCAAACGTTCACCTTTTAGACACGCCGTCAACGCCACCCTCCTCGGCGCGTGCGTGGCGGCCAGCACCCTGCCGTATACCGCAAGCGCCCAGGAACCCGGCAACGAGCGCCAGGCCCGCGCCTGGAGTATTGCTCCTGGCCCTCTGGCCGGCGCCCTTGATCAATTTGCACGGCAGGCCGGTATCAGCCTGTCGTATGACGCGGGCAGCGTGGCCGGCAAAAGCAGTCCTGGGCTGAGCGGCACCCTGGCCCCACAACAGGCCCTGAGCCGGTTGCTTGAAGGCCAGGGGTTGCAGGCTCAGAGCCAGGGCCAAAACGCTTGGTTACTGTTGCCCCAGCAGCGAGACGGCTCGGCGCTAAACCTGGGCGCGACCACCGTCACCGGCGAGCGCCTGGGTGCCACCACCGAAGGCAGCGGTTCCTACACCACTGGCGCAGTGACCATCGGCAAGGGCGAACACAGCCTGCGACGCACCCCGCAATCGGTGAGCGTGATGACCCGCAAGCTGATGGATGACCAGAACATCACCACCATCGACCAATTGCTGGAGCGCACGCCAGGCATCACCAGCTATGAGTCGCCCATGGGCGGCAAGTATTTTTACTCCCGCGGCTTCAAGATGCTCGGCCAGTACCAGTTCGATGGCGTACCGCTGGACATCGGCAAGGACTACATACAGGCCGACAGTTTCAGCGCGAACATGGCGATTTATGACCGAGTGGAGGTTCTCAAGGGGGCTGCCGGCATGCTCAAGGGCGCGGGCACTGCCAGTGGTGCGGTGAACTTCGTGCGCAAGCGGCCCCAGGCCACCCCCACCACCAGCCTCAGGCTGTCGGCGGGCACCTGGGATAACTACCACGCCGAACTCGACACCGGCGGCCCGTTGAACGACAGCGGCACGGTGCGTGGCCGCGCGTCGGTCAGTCAACAGAATCGTGGTTCCTACATGGACCTTGCCAAGCGCCAGGACCAAGCGTTTTACGCGGCCCTGGACGTGGATGTCACGCCCGACACCACCCTAGGCTTCGGTGCCAGCCATGAGGATGTCGACGCCACCCCGTGCTGGAGCGGCCTGCCGCGCTACCGCGACGGTAAAAGCCTCGGCCTGAGCCGCTCCACCTGCCTGGGCCAAGCCTGGAACGACTGGCAAAGCCAGCGCACCACGCTGTTCGCTGATGTGACCCACCATTTCAATGACGCCTGGAAACTCAAAGTCAGCGCCGTGCATAGCCGCAACCTGCAAGATATCAAATACGCTGCCAGCCAAGACACCGTGGACTATGGCGACCCGGCCCCCACCGTCAGCAGCTACGCCGCGCTGCTGAACTACGATCACAAGGACTACGGCCTGGATGCCTATATCGACGGTCAATTTGAAGCGTTTGGCCTGCAACATGAGTTGATCCTCGGCGCCAATGGCAGTCGTGGCACCCAAGACGATGTCTATGCGATCCGCAACCTGCCCCAGCGCCAAAGCGTTTTCAACCCCAATCACCACTTCCCGGAACCTGCCGACGATACCTTCTGGCCCAACATGTACCGTGGCGGCACCGTCAACGAGACCGCCACGCAATACGGCGCCTACGCCACCTTGCGCCTGCGCCTGGCTGAGCCTTTGATGCTGGTTGTCGGCAGTCGCGTCAGTTGGTACGAAAACCGCCGCCAGTCCCTGAACCTGGCCTGGGACGAGTGGGCCGATCAAGACGCTCGCACCAAGGAAACCGGCGTAGTTACGCCGTTTGCCGCGTTGATCTACGACCTCAATGACAACCTTTCGGTGTATGCCAGCTACGCCGATATCTTCCAGCCGCAAAGCTCCTACGCCACGGTCAGCGGTTCGGCCCTCAAGCCGAAAATGGGTGAGAATTATGAGTTGGGCATCAAGGGCGAATGGTTTGACGGACGCCTGAACAGCTCCCTGGCGGTGTTCCGCGCAATCGAAAAAAACGCCGCTCAAACAGACTTCATGACCCGTTGCGGCAGTTCTTCCGACGGTTACTGCTATACCGACACGAGCAAAGTTCGCGCCCAGGGGGTCGAGGCCGAGTTGAGCGGTGAACTGCTTGAACGCCTGCAAGTGTTCGGCGGCTATACCTACACGCAAACCAAAAACCTGAAGAACATCGATAGCACCGCCGAAGGCGCTGTGTCCAACACCTACGTACCACGGCATATGCTCAGGTTGTGGGGCGACTACCAGTTGGACGGTGCACTGTCGAAATGGACAGTCGGCGCAGGAGTCAACGCCCAAAGCAGCAACTACCGGCTGCAAACCATCAAGCTGGAACAGGCCGGGTATGCGTTGTGGAGTGCACGCCTGGCGTATCAGGTGGACGACACGTGGACCGTGGCGCTCAACGGCAACAACCTGTTCGATAAAACCTACTACCAAACCGTGGGCACAGCGGGTTGGGGCAATCTCTACGGGGAGCCACGCAACCTGACGCTAAGCCTCAAAGGCAACTTCTAAGCCCCACAAGTCCCTGCACCGGAGCCGACAACCCGGCTCTGGTGCGACACTGCCCTCCCCCGCCCTCCCTCCGTCACAAAGCTTTTATGGCTAGCAGGAAAATCCCCAGATTTGTTCCTACACTCCAAAAAGCCATCATCGATTCTCGATTTTTCTGAAAGCCATCATAAGAAGTCAACAAACTGTCATATCATGGAGGCCTTATGAGAGATATCGATGGCCGCGGGCCAAAACGCCAAATCATTGACAGAAGACCTCAAGAGAGCCACTATTTAGCCATCACTCGGTAAATTCCTGCGTCTAGACAGGCATTACGTATTACCCAGCAACAGCAGTCGTTCGATTTGCACCACTTGTAAAGCAAGCCTGCCTTATGGATGAGCAAACGAATAGGAACGTTCTGGTGGTGTATTGAGGATCTGATTTATGCGCGGTAAATCGTCGGTCGATAGCCTGTTTTTGACTCGTCCCGGTTTCGTTGAGTTTTTTGTTGTTTTCGTAAAATTGATCCATGGCCTGACTGCAGTGTTGCCGGCGATTCTCCTGTTGTTCTACCCGGACCCAGTCGCCGAGCACATGCGTAACCACTACCTGGGCCTGCTGGTATTCTTTGCGCTGCTGACCATCATCCTGTTCCAGGCCCTGGGGGTGTACTCCGAGGATCTGTTCAGCAATCGCCTGCGTTTTCGAGTGATGCTGGTGGCCTGGATCTCGGCGTTTTGCATCCTGCTGTTCATGTACCAGATCCTGCTGCTGTTCCCGCAGTTGAGCCCGCGCAATCTGGTGGCCTGGTTTTCCATGAGCCTGGTGCTGTTCGGCGTGGAGCGGATATTGATGCTGCGCCTGTACCGCCATTTGATGAAGAACGGCAAATTTCTCCAGCGCACGGTGATCCTCGGCTTTACCGAGACAGCGGTCCATGTGGCCGAACACCTGTCGCGCAACAGTGATATCCGCTCCGGCCTGATCGGTTTTATCGACGACCGTACCGAGCGCATTCCCAAGGAATTGAGCCGCCTGCCCTTGCTGGGCAATACCCGCGACCTGGAAAAGCTGATCCGCTCCGAACAGGTCAACCAGGTCATGATCACCCTGCCCTGGGCCGCCGAGCAGCGCATCAACGGGCTGGTCAAGCGCCTGCGGCAAATGTCGGTGAACGTCATGCTGGTGCCGGAAATGGCCGCCTTGCGCTATGGCCATAACCGCATCACCGATGTGGGCGGCATCCTGATGTTCAACACCTCGCAGTTGCCACTGCGCGGCTGGTCGCCCTTTATCAAGCGTTGCGAAGACTTGCTACTGGCCAGCATGGGCCTGCTGCTGCTGTCACCGCTGATGCTGGTGACCGCCATCGCGATCAAACTCGATTCCAAGGGCCCGGTGCTGTTTCGCCAGAAACGCTATGGCTACAACGACAACCTGATCCGCGTGTTCAAGTTCCGCTCGATGTACGTCGACCAGACCGACCTCAACGCCGAGAACCAGACCACGCGCCTGGACCCACGCATCACCCGGGTAGGCAGGATCATCCGCAAGACCAGCATCGATGAGCTGCCACAACTGTTCAACGTGTTGCTGGGCAATATGTCGATGGTCGGCCCGCGCCCCCACGCCACGGCCACCAAGGCCGCCGGGATTCCTTTCGAGGAAGCGGTCAGCGAATACAGCTCGCGCCACCGGGTCAAGCCGGGCATCACCGGCTGGGCGCAGATCAATGGCTACCGCGGCGAGACCGACACACTGTTCAAGATTAAGAAACGGGTCGAATACGACCTGGAATACATCGCCAAATGGTCGGTGTGGCTGGATTTGTACATCGTTTTCATGACGGTTCCTGCCGTCCTTTCCACCAAGGAAGTCTATTGATGAACCCACTTAACGGATTGATTCCCTGCATCATCTCCGGTGGTTCGGGTACGCGGCTGTGGCCGGTTTCGCGGCAGAACATGCCCAAGCCCTTCATGCGCATGCGCGATGATCAGAGCCTGTTGCAGAAGACCTTCCTGCGGGCCAGTCACTTGCCCGGAGTGGACAGCATTCTGACGGTGACCAACCGCGACCTGCTGTTTCGCACCCTCGATGACTACCGCGCGGTGAACACCCAGCGATTGGCCCTCGACTTGCTGTTGGAACCCTTTGGCCGTAACACCGCCGCCGCCATCGCCGTGGCCGCCTTGCATGTGCAGGAACATTTCGGCGCAGACGCACAGTTGCTGGTGATGCCCGCCGACCACCTGATCCTCGATGAAAGCGCCTTTGCCCAAGCGGTAGAGAAAGCCCGCGCACTGGCCGAGGCCGGTTACCTGGTGACCTTTGGCATCCAGCCTGACCGAGCGGAAACCGGCTTTGGCTATATCGAACAAGGCGCGGCTTTGGGTGTTGGGTTCCAGGTCCAGCGCTTTGTCGAAAAGCCCGACCAGGCCACCGCCCAAGGTTATCTGGACGGCGGCAAGCACCTGTGGAATGCCGGAATGTTCTGCTTCAAGGCTGCCACCGTGCTGGACGAATTGGCCCGCCACGCCCCGGCCGTCCTGGACGCGGCCAAGGCCGCACTGGAGCACAGCCAGAGCCTGCAAAACAGCAGCAGTCGCCAGCGCGAACTGAGCCCGGAAGGTTTCGGCACCGCGCCGGATATCTCCATCGACGTGGCCTTGATGGAAAAATCCGCACAGGTCGCAGTCGTGCCCTGCGACATTGGCTGGAGCGATATCGGCTCCTGGGAAGCCCTGCGCCAACTGACGCCCAGTGACGACAATGGCAACCAGATCAATGGCGAGGCGATCCTGCACGACGTCCATAACTGCTATATCGACTCGCCCAAGCGTGTACTGGGTGCAGTGGGCGTGCGTGACCTGATCATCGTCGACACCCCGGACGCACTGCTGATTGCCGACGCCCACCGCAGCCAGGACGTGCGGTATATCGTCGCCGAACTCAAGCGCCAGAATCACCCGGCGTTCAGCCTGCATCGCACCGTCACCCGCCCCTGGGGCACCTACACGGTGCTGGAAGAAAGCACGCGGTTCAAAATCAAACGCATTGTGGTCAAGCCTAAAGGCTCGCTGTCCCTGCAAATGCACCATCACCGCAGCGAGCATTGGGTAGTGGTCAGCGGCGCGGCGATGATCACCAATGGCGAGCAGGAGATCCTGCTCAACATGAACGAGTCCACGTACATTCCCGCCGGGCACAAGCACCGCCTGACCAACCCCGGCATCATCGACCTGGTGATGATCGAGGTACAGAGCGGTGAGTATCTGGGTGAAGACGACATCGTGCGCTATGACGACATCTACGGCCGTGCGCCGGTGGAAGGCAAACCCTGATGCGTACGTCTTTGATCATCCCCACCCGCAACGCGGCCAGCCATCTGGACCGCCTGCTACCTGCCCTGCGCATGCAGACCTTGCAACCGGACGAGATGCTGGTGGTCGACAGCGCGTCGAGCGATGACACGGTGGCGCGCTTTCGCGAGTTTGGCGCGCGTGTGGAGGTGATTGATGCGCGTGACTTCAACCACGGCGGCACCCGGCGCTGGGCCAGTGAGCAGGTGGGTGGCGACGCTTTGATCGTCATGACCCAGGACGCGATCCCCGCCACAGCCGAGACCTTCGCCAACCTGATCAGCGAACTGCAACTGGACCCGCTCAATGGCGTGGCCTATGGCCGACAACTGCCGCACCCCGGCGCAGGGGTGCTGGGGGCACAATCGCGACACTTCAATTACCCGGCGGCCAGCCGCAGCAAAAGCCTGGCCGATGCACCGCACTTGGGGATCAAGACCTGCTTCAGCTCCGATTCGTTTTCGGTGTACCGGCGCAGCGCCCTGCACGCGGTGGACGGCTTTCCCCAGGATGTGATTGGCAGCGAAGACGCCTACGTCGCCGCACGCATGCTGCTAGCCGGCTACCAGGTGCGCTACGCCGCCAGTGCGCAGGTTTATCACTCACACGATTACCGCTTGCTGGAAGAGTTTCACCGCTACTTCGATATCGGTGTGTTCTACGGTCGCGAGCCGTGGATTCGCCAAGCGTTTGGCGACGCCGGCGGCGAAGGCAAACGTTATGTATTGGCCGAATTACGCGCGTTGCGCGAGGCCAACGCGCTGCACCGCGCCCCCGAAGTGGTCGTGCGCAGCGCCTTTAAATTGCTGGGTTATCGCCTCGGCCACCTTGAACGCTACTTGCCCAACTCGCTTAAACGGCGCCTGGGCATGTTTTCCACCTACTGGACTTGAGCCGTCATGAAGACTATCAACCGACGTTCCCGTCTTACCCTGCTCGGCCTCTTGAGTGCCTCGATCTGGCTGACTGGCTGTTCGACCCCCGCGCGGGTACCGCTTCCTGATAACGATACGCTCAAGGCCGGCCATCAAGCGGCGCTGACCCTGGCTGACCTGCCACCGCCGCAAGTGCTGATCCAGAGCGGCGACTCGCTGCGTATCGTGCGTGATGCCCAGGAACCGGCGGCAGCCGATGACATGAGCGTGTTCGTCGTGCGCCCCGATGGCGTGATCTCGGTACCCAATATTGGCCGCGTCAAGGCGGCCTTGCGCACGCCCGAAGACCTGGGCAAAGAAATTACCGAGAAGTACAAGCGCATCTACCGCGAACCGGCAGTCACGGTGAACATCGCCAGCGCGCCGAGCAACAAGGTGTTTATCGGCGGTGCGGTGCCTAACCCGGCGTTCTTCGACCTGGCCGGCAACGTCAGCGTCGAGCAGGCGCTGCTCAGTTCCGGTGGTGTGCTGGCCTCGGCGGATGCCTCCAATGTGGCCTTGATGCGCACCGGCCCGGATGGCAAGTACAGGACCTACTTCATCAGCCTGGAAAGCATGCTGACCAACCCCAATCACCCGCGGGTGGCCTTGCAGCGCGGCGACTTGATCTTTGTTCCGCAGTCGGGCATCGGCGCGACGGTGGAGGCCGTGGATATGTATTTCACGCGGCTGTTTCCGATCAACAAAGGGATTGGCATCGGCTTGAACTACGACCTGAACAAGAGTGACGTAAAAAATAGCGGCAACACCATCTACAACAACCCAACCATCAACGCAGGCCAATGATTATGAAGCGGGCGTCGTATCACTCGAACCAACCGTTCCCGTCTTTCGTAAACCCCATATTCAATGGAGTGATCCTGTGATCGAAATCCGCTCTCTTCGCGACCTGCTGCGGCTGTTTTTCATCTATCGCCGCGAATTCAAACTGGCAGTGATCACGACCATCGTCGTCGCCGTGCTGGGTGCCTTCCTGTTGCCGGCTCGCTACGAGTCCGACGCACGCTTGCTGGTCAAGCCGGGGCGGGATAACACCACGTTGCCGATCGAGGCCGCCAACCGCCAGACGCTAGTTGCCCCGAGCACCCAGCACGACCCGATTGTCGACGAAGAAAAAATGCTCACGGGCCGGCCTATCGTGCATATCGTTGCCGAGCGCTATATGGCGATGACCGCCGAACCGCCGCAAGGCTTCTGGAAGGTCACCAAGTTCTACATCAAGAAGGGCGTTGGCGAAGTCATCAATGGCGTGCGGAGTGTGTTGCAGTTCATCGGCCTGGCCGAGAAACAAAGCCCGCTGGAGCGCTTGGCGACCTCACTGGAAAAAAACTTCACAGCCGGTCACGAGCCGGGCTCTTCGGTGATTGAAATTTCTTTCACCTGGGACGACCCGGCAGTTGCACAAAAAATCGTCGAGGAATGGGTCAACGCCTACCTTGAGGAACGTGCGCGGATTCTCGGACGCAAGAGCCTGCACACTTTCTATGAAACCGAACGCAGCAAGGTTGCAGATAACATCCAGAGTCTGAAGGACCAACTCCAAGGCCGCTTGAAGCAGATCGACTCGATCAGTGTCGATGCGCGCCTGAAGAACCTGACCAGCCAGATCGACCGCGTCACCGACGCCAAGGTCAGCGCACAAAACCAGATCTCGGGGATTCGCAGCCTCCTGGCCAACGCCAGCCAGCAGATCAAGAGCCAGCCGGCGGACGTGGTCACGATGCGTGAAACCAGCCTCAACCCCACCCAACTCGACCTCAAGCGTCAGCTCAATGCGCTGCAAGTGGAGCGGGCACGCCTGTTGCGCACCTACTTGCCGGGCACGCCTCAGGTCAACCAGATCGAGCAGAACATCCGCGATATGGAAGCACTCAGCGCCCAGGAGGCCACACGCCTGGAACGCTCGCAAAACACTGCGCCCAACAGCCTGGTGATCAACGTCAAACAGCAGATGATCGACGCGCAGTTGCAAGAGCGCAAACTGGCCGGGGAAATCGAGAACTACGACAAGACCCTTGCCGAGCTGCGTGCCCAGCGTGACAAGGCAATGACCGATGAGCCGGAGCTCAACAAGCTGAGCCAACAACTGCGCACGGCCGAAAAGAGCTACGCCTTGTATTCGGAGAACCTCGAACAGGCGCGAATCGACTACGAACTGGATAACAGTCAGATCAGCAACATCGCCCTGATCGAACACGCCACCCTGAACCCGGCACGCGTGTTTCCCAAGAGCTTGCTGATTCTGCTGTTCGCCATTCCTGCCGGCGTGGCCGTGGGCTTTTTGACCATCTATGTGCTGTACCTGCTGGACCAACGTATCCACGATGGCACACGGTTGCAGGAGATGTTCCATGTGCCGCTGTGGAGCAGCATCCCCGATGTGCAGGACGCAACGCCGGCAGCCGTCACCGCCAGCCTCTACCGCCTGTACAGCCTGCTTCCCCTGGAGCGCATCGCCACTGAAGGCTTTGCCCTGGGCCTGACCTCGGCGCGGCATGGCGAGGGCGTGACGTTTATCGTCGAGCAGCTCAAGCGCCTGCTGGAGGAGCGTGGCCACCGCGTCTCGGTCAATGGTGCGCACGCGCCAACGCCGGGTGAAGTGCTGCTGCTGGACGCTTCTGCCCTGTCGTCCAACCCGCAGGCCTTCCTGATTCTGCGCCGCGCCGACCAGATCGTGCTGGTGATCGAGGCCCGCACCAGCACCGTACCGACCCTCGAAAATGCCGTGTCGCTGCTGACCACCGCATTCGGCAAAGTGGACGGCATGATCCTCAACCGCCGCCGCTTTGAAGTGCCGGCCAAGGTCCTGGCGCGAATCAACAGCTGGCGCGGGGCGGCCTGATGCGTATCGCGCTGCTGGCCCCCCTGCCACCGGAGCAAACCGGGATCGCTGATTACGCCGCGCACCTGCGCACTGCGTTGATCGAACTGGGCCTTGAGGTGGTGACCCCTCTTGAGGGCTGCCAGGACCTGCCTGAACAGTTGCGGCGCCTGCAGGCCTTTGACTGGAGCGATGTGGACCTGGTCCATGGCGAATTGGGCGGTGGGCGTTTCGGCGAGTTCCAGGCGCTGAACTACCTGCGCCGGGCGCAACCGCACCTGCCTCTGACCGCCACGGTTCATGATCCGGAGCGCCTGATCTGGCGTCGGGCCAAGCTGTTTTTCCCCTTGACCCTGCTCGAACACCTGCCCCACCCGCTGCCCCAGGCGGCGGCGCTGCTGGCCGACCCGCTGACCTTGCACGAAGAACGGCGCCTGGCCAAAGGCATGCGTCGCCTGATCACCCTCACCCGCCTGGGCGGCGACTGCCTGCGCCAACGCATGGGCCTGCGCCCGGAACAACTGGCCGTGATTGCCCACGGCAACCTGCCCATCGCGCCCCAGGCGTTGCCGCCGCTTGCGCCGTTACGTCTGCTGTATTTCGGCTTTATCTATCGCGGCAAGGGCATTGAGGACCTGCTCCAGGCCCTGGCCCAGTCACTGGCCGCCCACCCTCAATGCCGCGGCCAGGTACGCCTGACCCTGGCCGGTGGCACCGCCCCGGAAATGACCTTTGACCCGGCGGGTAACTACCTCGATGGCCTGCGCCAACAGATCAGCGCGCTGCACCTGGAGGATGTGGTGGACTGGCAACTCGACCTGCCATCGACCCAGATATCCCCTACGATCCAGGCGCACCACGTGATGGTACTGCCCTACCGTGAATCGAAAAAACTCGGCTTTCTAGGGCAGATGCGTGGCACCAGTGGCGCGCTGTCGTGGGCTAATGCCTGCGGGCGCGGGGTGATCACCTCCAACGCCCGTGCCTTTGCCGAAGAGGTGGCCGGCGGCAATGGCATCACCTATCAGCAGGGCGACATAGATTCCTTGAGCAACGCCTTGAACCGCTTGATTCTCGACCCGCAACAGGCCCAGCAATGGGCCGCTCAAGCGGGGGAAATCGGCCGCCAGCGCCAGTGGGCCAACACGGCCCAACGTTTTGCCGAATTATTTCGGGATGCTTGTAAGGAGCCGTTGCGATGAACATTTCATCCGTTCGCCCCATGTGGCGCTATCTGCCGCTGGTGCTGTCAATCGCCATCGGTGGCGCTCTGCTGTTGAGTGAAAACGTCGATGCGCAACCGGTGAACCTGGCGCCGGAGCGCACCGTAGTCTGGAAAGACTTTCTGGGCGTGAACGCGCACTTTCTGTGGTTCAAACCCGAGCAGTACCGCAAGCAGATCAACCAATATCAGAAGCTTGGATTGGAATGGGTGCGGGTCGACTTGCACTGGGATCGCCTGGAGCCCAAGGAGGACGGTTATCAGCTCAGCACGTTCGATGAACTGGACCGCACCCTGACTGCCGAAAAAATCCGTTCGGTGTTTTACCTGGTGGGCTCGGCGCCCTTTATCACCACCGCCCCCAAGGGCGCGCCGTTCCAGGATCAGTATCGACCACGGGACGTCGAAGTCTATGCCATGCGCCTGGCGCTCCTGGCCAAACGCTACCCCAATATTGATGCCTGGCAGGTGTGGAACGAACAGAACCTGCCGAACAACTGGCGCCCCAACGTCAACGCCAAGGAGTACGGCCAATTGTTATTGGCCAGTCACCAAGCCTTGAATAGTGCCGCGCCCGGCAAACTGCAGGTCATGGGCGGCATGGCGTACTACAGCCAAATGCCGCGCCGTGGCAAAACCCTGATGTTTGAAGCACTCGGCGCGCTGGGCGTGCAAAACCTGGGCATGGTCGCGGCCTATCACCCCTATTCGATGACCCCGGAAACCGATGAGCCGGGCAAGAACGAAGTGCTGCTGCGCGGCGATCAACTCAATGCAATGCTGCACGGCGCCGGGATCAAGCAGGTATGGGCCACTGAATGGGGCTGGTCCAGCTATGCCGGCCCCAAGGAGATGCAGGACCTGATCGGTATCGATGGGCAGGCCGATTACACCTTGCGCCGCCTGGCCTTGATGGCGTCCCAGGACTACCAGAAGATTTTCCTGTTCGCCCTGTCCGACCTCGACCAACGCGCCTCGGCGCGGGACCAGCATTACGGCCTGCTGAACCTCGACGGCGAACCGAAGCCGGTGTACACCGCCCTCGCCCGCTTCCTCGAGATCACCGGCCCCACGCTTCAACCAGGCGCGACGCCGCAGCTCAAAGATATACCGGACACCTTCTACAGCGTGGCCTGGACCCGCCCAGACGGAAAGCACCTGTTGATGTATTGGAGCGCCGAAGGCAGCAGTATCAGCCTGCCAGGGGTTAAACGTGCAGAACTGCTGGACCCGCTGACCGGGACCAGCCAGACCCTGAGTGACGACAACGGCATTCGCCCAGTGGTGAAGCCGAGCTTGCAGATACTGGTGTGGTAGTGCCGGGCATGGAGAGCGACACATGAGAATCCTCTGGATTGTGCCCTACCTGCCGTGGCCGACCACCAGCGGCGGCAAGACCCGGCAGTACCATTTGCTGCGCACCTTGAGTGAGCGCGGGCATCGCATCACGCTGCTGGCGCAATCGAAGACGCTGGCCGATGACGCGGTGCATGCAGCGCTTGAGCCGTTACTCGAACGCTTGATCGTGGTGCCGCGCCGCCCGCTGAAACACCCGCTGACCCTGCTCGGTGGCGTGTTCGCACCGTGGCCGCTGTTGACCACAGTCAACGGTCTGTCCGCACCGTTGCAGACCCGTTTTACCCAACTGCTGAACGAACACTGGGACGTGATTCAGGTGGAACACAGCTACAGTCTGCAGCCGTTTCTGCGTACTTTGCAGCAGCGCCAGCGTGAATTTGTACTGACCGAACACAACCTGGAATCGAGCCTCGGCGGCGCCACTTACGACCGCTTCCCCAAGTGGGCCGGGCCGTTTGTGCAGTACGACCAATGGCGCTGCCGGCAATGGGAACGCAAGGCGTTCGATGGCGCAGCCCATGTGATCGCGGTGACCGAGGCGGACGCCCAGGCCATGCGGCCGTTGTCCTCGACACCGGTGAGCGTGGTGGTCAATGGGGTCGACAGCCGCGCCTTCGCCGAGGTGAGTGCCGATGCGCAAAGCCAGCGCCTGTTGTTTGTCGGCAACTACGAATACGCACCGAACCTGGACGCCGTGCAGTGGCTGGCCGAGGAGATTTTCCCCAGGGTCTGGCTGCAGTGCCCGCATGCGCGCCTGGCGGTAGCCGGTTACGGCTTGCCCGAACACTGGCGCACCCGTTGGCCGGATGAACGTATCGAGTGGCTGGGATTTGTTCCCGACCTGTGCGCCTTGCAACGCCGCTGCGCCGGATTTGTCGCCGCATTGCGCCATGGCGGCGGCTCCAAGCTCAAGGTGTTGGAGGCGATGGCCGCCGGCTTACCGCTGGTCAGCACCGCGCAGGGCGTCTCCGGGTTGGCAGTACAGCCACAGGCGCATTACCTGGCGGGCGAAAGCACCGAGGCCCTGGCTGACGCCATCGTGCGCCTGCTGGATGAACCGTCGCTGGCCCGGCAACTGGCCGATGCGGCGCGCGACTATGCACGTCAATATCACGACTGGGCGGTGGCCGGTAACGAACTGGAGCACATCTACCGCACCCTGCTTACCCCTAAGGAGCCTCAGCCATGCGCGTAGCCCTGGACTATCGCCCCGCCACGGTTGCGCCGTCGTCGGGCATCGCTCGTCAGCTCCTGGCCCTGGAGCAGGCCCTGCGCGCACGGGGCAACACCGAGGTGCTGCTGTTCAGCGAAGCCCCCCTGGACCACCCGCAACGCCAGACCGCAATTTGCCCAGCCTGGGCCAGCCCGCTGGATGGTCTGCAACGGCCGCAAGTCCGAATGCGGTTCGAGCGCAGGTTTTTGCCCAAAGCCTTGCACGAGCAGCAGGTCGACCTGTACATCGCCACGGCCAATATGGGCTTGCCGCTGTGCCGCAAGCCCGCCGGCACCCGCTATGTCCTGGTGCTGCACGACCTGTTTCAGCTGACTCACCGTAACTTCCATCGCTCCAGGCTCAAGGCCCTGGCCTATCGCTTGATCGACGGCGCCTCGATTGCCTGGTCGGTGTGGCAGGCGGATCGGGTGTGGTGCCCTTCGCAGTTTTCCTGCAACGAAGCCGCCCGCGTGTTCCCCTGGGCCCGGGCGAAGTTCCGGGTGTTGAGCAACCTGGTACCCGAATTGAATGCAGCGCCAGAGCCTCTGCCAGCAAGCCTGCCGGCGCGTTACTGGTTGGTAGTGGGCACGCGGGAGCCGCGCAAGAACATGGCGTTTTTCCTGCGCCAATGGCAGGCCTGCCGCGCGGTGAACCCTGACGTACCAGACATGGTTCTGGTGGGCCACGCCAGCGATGTACCGCCAGCCCTAGGCGAACTGCCGGGCCTGCATTGGTGCAGCGGTTTATCGGACGGCCAACTGCAAGCCCTTTACCGTCATGCCGCCTGTCTATGGCAGCCGTCTTATGCCGAGGGCTTTGGCCTGCCGGTGGTGGAAGCCTTGAGTGTCGGCACGCCGGTAGCGGTGGCACGCGGTTCCGCCCTGGACGAAGTCGCGCCGCCCGGCGCCCCGCGCTTCGACCCACACGATGCCGGGCAATTGCAGAACGTCATGCAGCAACTGGCAACCGCAGGCAACACGGCAGACGCCGAAACGCAGCGCGCCTGGGCCCGACAATTTGCCGAACCCGCCTATCGCTCGCGTCTGGACACTTTGCTCAAGGAATTGGACCGCTGATGCTGCCAGGAAAACTCGTTAGTCTGCTCCTGGGCCTGGTCTTCGGCAGCTTGCTGTTGGCCCTGTCGCCGATAAAGGTTCTGCTGGTGGTGGCCGGCATGGGCGTGGCCTTGACGCTGATCCGCTTTCCCCTGTGGGGCTTGCTGATTTTCGCCGTGTTGGCCACCAGCATTCCCTACACCACCTTGGAACTGGGCATCCGCACCACCATCAGTGAAGCGGTGCTGGGGCTGACCTGGGTCGGGGTGTTCTGGCAGTCGTTTATCGGCAAGACCCGCGGCTTGATCCTGTGGCGTCCGACCGAACGCGCGCTGATGTGGCTGATGCTGTTCAGCACTATTCCGTTTATCTGGGGCATGGTCATCATCCATGCTGAAGGCAACGGGCCGGTGAACTGGGTACGCTGGCTGATGAACCTGTCGTTGCTGTTTATCGTGCCGTTGCTGCTGCGCACCGACGCCGACCGCGACAAGGTGGTGGTCGCCCTGCTGCTGGGCAACCTGGCGATGCTGTTGCTGTCGATTTTCATGTTCCTGAAGACGCGCAACGCGATGTCGATGATCGATATCCTCACCACCCTCAAGTACGCCCACCCGGAAGCTGTGAAGGATATTTTCTCCGCCAACTACACGCGCATGGCCTCGCCCTGGGTGCACCCCAACCTGACCGGTGGCGTGCTGGTGCTGTTTATCCCACTGGCGCTGTTCTATGGCTGGACCCGCAGCGGCTGGCGCCGCGCGCTGGGCCTGGCGGTGGCGGTGCTGGGGTGCGCCGGCCTGTTGCTGAGCATTTCCCGTGGCGCCATCGTCGCCCTGGCGCTGGTCCTGATTTGGCTGACCTACAAGCGCGTACCTAACAGCGGACGCATCATCGGGCTCGGGCTGGCGTTTGCAATTGCGCTGGTGATGTTCTATCCGCCGTTGCAAGACCGCTTGATGACCATCTTTTCAAGCACCAACGCCAGCACCGAAATCCGCTTCGACGAGTACGCCAGGTTCCCCGACGCCATGTCGAGATTCCCCCTGGGGATCGGCTTCAAGATCGACCCGCCCGTGCCCGGCACCAACCTGTTGGGCATCTCCAACCTGTGGCTGAACTTCATCTACAAGGTCGGCGTTCCAGGGATGCTGTTGTTTATCACCGTCACTGTGTTGTGGTGGCGGGAAGTGCGGCCGCTGGGCCAGGTGCGCAAGGTCACCGCCGACAACGCCCTATGGCTGGGGTGTATCTGCGGCGTGATGGCAGCGCTGTTGACGGGGATTTTCGACCACTATTTCAGCTTCACCTTTGTACTGATCGCGCTGTTCTGGCTGTTGATGGGCATGAGCCTGCAACAGGTGCGTCTGCGCCCCACCGTTACCGGTACTGTTCCTGTTACTGCGCCAAAGGATAACCAACCATGAAGCACCGGATAATTCACTCCACCGACTTGCGCGACCGCCTCCCAACGCTGGCCGGTGAAATAGGCGTAAGCCTGCCAGACCTGGAAGAGGCGCTGGACTGGTGCCTGGCCAATGACGTGGTGTTTGAAGAGGGCGAAGGAGATAACAAGCGTTTTTGGATAAGCTCCATCGACCTGGAAGCCGCCATTGAGCACCCGGTGGCCCGCCGCCTGTTCCACCGTCTGAAACAGGACATCCCGTGCAAGCTACTGCCGCGCTACGGCAAAAACTGGGCAACCGTCAAAGACCGATGGCGCAACGCCTGGGACATGGCCTACAACATTCTGATCAACAAGATCCCCAGCCACCATGTACGCATTGCCTGGCTGCGCCTGGGTGGCGCGAAGATCGGCAAGGGCTCAAGTTTGTGGCGTAACACCGAAGTGTTGGGCATGCACAATTTGGTGGTCGGTGACGATACGGTAATCGGCTGGCACTGCCAGGTGGACGCCCGCGCCGGGCTGGTGATTGGCAACCACGTGGCGATTGCCTCTCACGTTCTGATCATCGCTGGCAGTCATGATTTGCAAGCGCCGGAGTTCTGGTCGGTTTCCGGGCCGATCTACATCGACGACTACGTTTGGATCGGCAGCCGTGCGTTGATCGGCTACGGCACGCACCTGGGTCATGGCTCGGTGATCAGCGCCAATACCGTGGTGGCCAAAGCCGTAGCCCCCTACAAAATCATTGGCGGTTCCGGCGCTAAAATCATGGCCGAACGTTGCCATGATCTGAACTATAAGGTGGGTGGCAAGGGCCTGTTCACCCTGTTCCACTGATGTTCGGCAGCACCCTCTGGCTGACCGTGGCGACCCTCGCCGGGCTGGTGGCCGGTTTTGCCCGCGAATGGCTGCTGGTGGCGGCCTGGGGCGCAGGCGGTCGCAGTGATGGGTTTCTGGTGGCGGTGTTTTTGCCAGAGGCGTTGCGCATGACCCTGGCCGCCGGCTTGCTCGCAGCGGCCGCCCTGCCCCTCTATCAACAACGCGACCCACAACGCCAGCAAGCCTGGCTGGCCAGCTTGTCTCCACGCCTGCTGGGCGTGGGCCTGGGCCTGTTTGCCGTGCTGGCTCTGGGCGCGCCGCTGTGGGTGCGCCTGATCGGCCCCGGCCTGGACGCTGCGGCCCATGCCGAAGCCGCCGCCAACTTGCGCTGGCTGGCCGCCTGTGCGCCGGGCCTGGTAATGCATGGTTTGTTCAGTATTCCATTGCAGGCACGCCGACGTTTTGTCCTGCCCGGGCTGGGCTCTTTACTGTTCAACCTGCCGCCCGTGCTGTATCTGTTTATCCGTGGCAGCGCAAGCGACAGCGCCGAACTGGCCATGAGTTTTTTTGCCGGCAGTGTGTTGATGTGCCTGCCGTTGCTGGCGCCGGTCTGGTCCTTCGGCTGGCGGCCGTGGCAGGTCACTGGCGATGCGCTGGCGGGCCGCGAACTGCTGGGCCGCATCGGGCCATTGTTGGCGAGCAATGTCGCCAGCCAGGGTCTGGCGTTGCTCGAGCGATTGATCGCCAGTTACCTGGGGGAAGGCGCCGTCACTTGGGTCAACCTTGCACGCAAACTGATCAACCTGCCATTGATCGCCCTGATGAGTCTCAACCAAGTGCTGCTGGGCATGATGAGCGGCGAACAAGGCCAACAGCGCCTGGCCCTGCTACGCCGGGGCCTCGATGCAGCGACCCTGCTCAGCCTGCCTGCCGCCCTCGGCCTGATTGGCGCCAGCCCTGTGCTGATTCACCTGCTGATGCCCGCCCAAAGCGCCGACGGCCCACTGCCGGCACTGCTTGCCTGGTTCGCGACGCCATTGGTGTTCGGCGCCTGGAACGCCATGCTCGCCCGCTACGCCTATGCCAGCGGCGACACGCGTCTGCCCTTGCGGTGCGAACTGCTGGGCAGTGTGATCAACGCCACACTCTTGGTGCTGCTGCCGTATTTTTTTGGCTTGTCGGGTATCGCACTGGCGGCGTTGGGCGGGGTTGTCGTCACCAACCTGCTGCTGATGCAGCGCCAGCAATTGCTTGGGCAACTTGGCTGGCCGCTGCAATGGGGGCTGAGTGCTGTACTACTGGGCTTTGCAGCGGTCATCTTGCACCCGCTGCACAATGATGGCTGGCAACTGGGCTTGAGCACCTTGACGGGTGCATTGGTATTGGGGGGATTGGCTGGGTGGTTCAAGCCGTGGAAACAGTGAAGTCCGCACACCTATAGAACCACTGCTGCATACGCCGGTGCAGGAGCTGGTAAGCCAGCCCCTGCGCAGACTCAGTCATCCAGCTGTTGAGCCGCAGCCGGCTTGGTTGCCTTACCCGCTTTGGTAGGGTTCTTGGCAGGCGCAGGTTCTGGCGCAGCCGGCGCAGCCGCTTCTTTCTCGGCCATCGGCATTTGGTCGATGGCGCCGAAGAAGTCCTTCAGGTCGAGGTTATCCGGTGGCACGGTCTTCTCGAGTTTCTTCTCGCCGTCCTTGCCAATCAGGATCACCTTGGTGCCGCTGCCGGCGCCGAGCTTGAGTGCACGGATCAGCGCGTTGGTTTCCGGCGGTGTGAGCTTCTTGTTGTCCTTGGCGTCCTTGGCGAACTTCTCCCCCTCGGCGCCAATGCTGCCGAACTTCACGGTGTAGAACACCATGCTGCGCTCTTCGAAGGACTGCTTGGTGGCAGCCTCTTCCAGTTGTTTCTTCAGCGTTGCCAGTGTCGGGTTTCCAGCATCAAGTTCCACGACCACCAGCGGGCGTGTTTTGCCCAACTCCTGCTTGAGCGGATTATCATCAGCGGCCAACAACGGCCCCGTAAAAGCCATCAAGGTAGCCAGGGTCAGCGACCGGATGAGCATGCGCACCTCCTTTGAATTCCATGCAGGGTTCTTGAGTTTCATGTCTGCGACAGTCAAATTCAAGGATGATTCCTACATCACTTGAAGAAGCGTAGGTTAGGACGCCCGCTACGCAAGGGCTTGGGTAGTAGCGAGTGTCATTGTTTCTTCTGATTACGAGGCGGTCCAATCAGGCCAATGCCGGGCAAAAACGGGTGCCACGACAGGGTCGGCATCCACCCGCTCCAGGGTCTGGGCAAACCCCGGCGCCAGCCTGCTCAGCACCTCACGAGCCTCATCCCAACGCGACACCGCCGCGGCCATGATGCCCAGTGCGTTGGGTGCGTTGTTGGCCGTGAACAATTGATCGGCAAACTGCTCGGCAAACACCACCCACGCCTGGTGCAGATAGCGCCGCGTGCCCGTGATCAATTGCGCTTGCAATGCCTCATCTGCGTTGCCCAGCCAGCGCTGCGGATAGTCGATGATGCCAATCGCCGCGTAGCAATTGGCAGCGATGTACAGCAAGCCGCGCAGGATCTGCGCACGATTGCCGGCCAGCAGCTCGGCGTCGGGATACTCCAGGCCCAGGTGAATCAGGATGGCGGCGCTTTCGGTCAGTACCTGACCATCGGGAGTCACCAGGGTAGGGATCTGCTTGAGCGGATTGATGCGTGCAAGGGCATCACTGCCCTCGCCGTCCTGCCATGAACTGGCGTCCACGCGATGCCAGGGCACCGCGCAGCGCTGCAGGGCGATTTCGATCATGCAGGAACCGGACTCGTCAGTGCCATACAGCGTGTACATGGGCATTTCCTCCTATCGCAATAGCTTGATCTGTAAGTGGGCCTTCACCTGGGGCCATTGCGAATCTCGCAATGCCTCGCAAGGGTTTTAGAACAGACCCATCTGCCCGCCCACCAGGGTGCCGAAATCGTCATTCACGAACGGCAGGATCGCGTCCGCCACGGGCTGCAATTGACGGGTGACGTAGTGGTCGTAGTCGATGGGCGCTTGCCGCACTTCCAGCGGTTCCGGGCCGTTGACGCTGATCACATAGCTGATCCACCCGCCGCGCTGATATTGGCGCGGGCGTCCCAGACGGTCGTTGTACTCGTCCGCCAGGCGCGCCGCTCGCACGTGGGGCGGGACGTTGCGTTCGTAGTCGTGCAAGGGCCGGCGCAGGCGTTTGCGGTAGATCAGTAGCTCGTCGAATTCGCCGCTCAAGGTACGCCGCACATAGTCGCGGATGTATTCCTGGTGGGGCTGGCGATGAAAGATGCGCTGGTAGAGTTCCTGCTGGAATTGCCGGGCCAGGGGCGACCAGTCGCTGCGCACGGTTTCCAGGCCCTTGTAGACCATATCTTCACTGCCATCGTCGCGCACGACCAAGCCGGCGTAGCGTTTTTTACTGCCCTCCTCGGCACCCCGGATGGTCGGCATCAGGAAGCGGCTGAAGTGGGTTTCGTATTGCAGTTCCAGAGCGCTTTGCAGGCCGTATTCGTTGCTCAGGTGCGCACGCCACCAGTCGTTGACGTGCTGCACCAGCGCCAGGCCAATGCGATTGGCGTCCTGCGGGGAATGGGCACTGCCGAGCCAGACGAAGGTGGAGTCGGTGTCGCCGTAAATCACTTCGTAACCCTGGGCCTCAACCAGCTCGCGAGTCTGGCGCATGATCTGGTGCCCACGCAGGGTGATCGAGGACGCCAGCCGGGTGTCGAAGAACCGACAGCCGCTGGAACCGAGCACACCATAGAAGGCGTTCATGATGATTTTCAGGGCCTGGGACAACGGCGCATTGTGTTCGCGCTTGGCCTCTTCGCGGCCTTCGGACACTCGGGTAACGATGGACGGTAAACAGTGTCGAGTGCGGGAGAAACGCGCACCGCGAAAGCCTTCCACCGAGTCGTTGTCGTCAGGGTGCTTGAGGCCTTCGATCAAGCCCACGGGGTCAATCAGGAAACTGCGGATGATCGACGGGTAAAGGCTTTTGTAGTCCAGTACCAGCACCGACTCATAAAGGCCCGGGCGTGAGTCCATGACAAACCCGCCAGGGCTGGCTTGGGGCGGTTTGTCGCCCAGGTTCGGCGCGACGAAGCCTTGGCGGTGCATCAGCGGCATGTACAGGTGGGTGAATGCGGCGACCGAACCGCCGTTACGGTCGGCCGGCAAGCCGGTGACGCTGGCTCGCTCCAGCAAGAACTTGAGCAGCTCGGTCTTCTCGAAAATCCGCGTGACCAGTTCGCAGTCTTTGAGGTTGTAGCGTGCCAGGGCGGGCTTGTCCTCGGCGAACATGCGGTTGATTTCGTCCATGCGCTGGTACGGCGTGGAGATGTCCTTGCCTTCGCCGAGCAGGGTTTGCGCGACGTTTTCCAGGCTGAAGGACTCAAAACTCCAGGTGGCCGAGCGCAAGGCTTCGATGCCGTCGATGATCAACCGCCCCGCCGCCGCCGCGAAGTAGTGATTGCGGCTGCCGTGTTCGCGCCAGGCCATGGCTTCACCGCCACGGCCCAGCAACAGCGGCACGTTCAGGCGTTGGGCGTGTTCGTGGAGAACGCGCAAGTCGAACTGCACCACGTTCCAGCCGATGATCGCGTCGGGATCAAAGGTGGCCAGCCATTGGTTGAGACGTTCGAGGAGTTGGGCGCGGGTGTCGCAATAGTCGAGCTTGAAGTCTACGGCGTCGGTTTTGTTCGGCGGGCCGAGCATGTACACCTGGCGCTCGCCACAACCTTCAAGGGCGATGGAATAGAGGTCGCCCTGGGCGGTGGTCTCGATGTCCAGGGACACCAGCTTCAAGGGCGGGCGGTAGTCGGGGGCGGGCTTCATCTGCGCGTCGAGCAACGTGCCACTCGCGTCGGGCGTGCCGCCGAACCATACGGGGGCGGTGATAAAACGCTCCATCATGTAGCGCTCGGGTGGGCGTACGTCGCCTTCGTAGACATCGACCCCGGCGCTGCGCAGGCGCTTTTCGATGTCCATCAACTGGCGATGCTGGCGAGCATAGAGGCCCAGGACCGGGCGGTGGTGGAAGTCGCACAGTTGCAACGGGCGCAACTCGAGATCGCGCTCGCCCTTGAGCAGCCAATCGAGCGGCTTGCGGTACGCCTCGGGGATGAACATCACCGAGGTTTGCGCGGGTAGGCGAATGCAGCGAGGCCCATGGTCGGTGGCCAGCCAGAAACTGACCTCCGTGCCCGCCGGGGTATCGCGCCAATGCCGGGTCAGAACAAAACCCTGCTGTAAATCCACCGTACCGCACCTCAAGAATCGCTTTAAGGGCGTGATTCTACTCGGCATCCGTGCAAACGCGGCACGTTAACGCGCACGCAGACCGCAATCTCAAAATTTTGTTGCACGCCGATAATAATAATTACTATCATTTGCGCCGGAGTCGTATCCGCGCAGTGAGGAAGCGCAACGTTGTTGCCCACTTCCTCACCATTGACGGTTCGCCGTCAGGATCGACCATGCCCATCAGTAACCCTCCCGCTTTGCCGTTTCGCCCCACTCTGCTCGCCCTTTGCTGCTCCCTGAGTTTTGCTGCACATGCAGCACCGCCAGCGGGTGCGGATGACGCACTGGAGCTAGGAGCCACCAGCATCAATGCTGAAGCGCCCGCGCCCACTGCATTGCCACCCGAGTTTGCAGGTGGCCAGGTTGCGCGCGGCGGCCAACTGGGTGTACTGGGTAATCAGGACATCATGGATGTGCCCTTCAGCATGTCCTCCTATACCGAGAAGCTGATTCGCGACCAGCAAGCGGAAACCGTCGGCGACGTGCTGCTCAATGACTCCTCAGTGCGCCAGGCTTCGGGGTATGCGAACCAGGCCCAGACCTTCATGATCCGTGGCCTGCCGTTGAGTGGCGACGACATTTCATACAACGGTTTGTACGGCATCCTGCCGCGCCAGATCATGTCCACTGACGCCTTGGAGCGCGTGGAAGTGTTCAAGGGCCCCAACGCTTTTATCAATGGCGTCACGCCCACGGGCTCGGGGATTGGCGGCGGCGTCAACCTGCAACCCAAGCGTGCCGATGATGTGCCGCTGCGTCGTTTCAGCACCGACATCAGTAGCGATGGCCGGATTGGCGAGCACTTGGATATTGGTCAGCGGTTCGGCGAAGACAACCGATTCGGCGCACGGGTCAACCTGTCTCAGCGCGAAGGCGATACCGGCATTGACGATGAAAACCAGCGCTCGAAGCTGTTTGCCGTCGGCCTCGATTACCGCGGCGATGCTTTGCGGCTGTCGGGTGACTTTGTGTATCAGAAGCAACGTATCAACGGCGGACGCAACTCGGTATTCCTCGGCAAGATCACCCATGTGCCGGATGCACCGTCGGCAGACACCAACTACGCGCCAAGCTGGAGCAGCACCAACCTTGAAGACACCTTGGGGATGCTGCGTGCCGAGTACGACCTGAACGAAAACTGGACCGCCTATGTGGCAGCCGGTGCCAAGCATAGCCGTGAAATGGGGCGCTATTCGTCTGTGACCCTGAGCGACAATCTCGGCAATGCCAGCGCCAGTGGCTCGACTATTGCCCACGAAGAAAACAACACCAGTGCGATGGGTGGCCTCAACGGCAAGTTCCAGACCGGCCCCGTCAGCCATCGGCTCAACTTCGGCCTGGCCGGCATCTGGACCGAGGCGCGCAACGCCTATGTGTTCGCCAGCGCCAAAACCCCGACCAATATCTATAACCCCGTGACCGGCGCGCCACCGGCCCTGAACAGCCCACGCAATACCCCGGGCACTGACTTCAGCGACCCGACCATCACCGGCAAGACCTTCGTACGTAGTGCAGCGGTTTCCGACACCCTGGGCTTCTTCGATGACCGCCTGCTGGTGACTGTGGGCGCACGTCGCCAGCAGATGGTGGTGCAGAGCTACAACTACATGAGCGGTACCCGCACGGCCAACTATGACGAATCGATCACTACACCGGTCTACGGCATTGTGTTCAAGCCGTGGGAGCATGTGTCGCTGTATGCCAACCGCATCGAAGGCCTGGCCCAGGGCCCGACATCGCCACTCAAATCAGGAGAACTGACGGTCATCGGTGGCGGGCAAGCCTATGCGCCTGCTCGCTCCAAGCAGATCGAAGCAGGCGTCAAGGTGGACATGGGTACTTATGGCGCGACCTTGGGTGTCTACCGTATCGAGCAACCCGGCGCGGGGTATGCCGAGGCCATCGATGCCACCACGGCCCGCTACGTGCGTGAGGGGCAGCAGATCAACAAGGGCGTCGAACTGAACGTCTTCGGTGAACCGGTCAGTGGCCTGCGCTTGCTGGGCGGGGTGACGCTGATGAAGACCGAACTCAAGGGCACCCTCAACGGCGCCAACGACGGCAACCGGGCCATCGGCGTACCTTCATTCCAGCTCAACGCCGGGGTGGATTGGGATGTGCCTGGCCTGCAGGGTGTGACCCTCAACGGGCGCATGTTGCGCACCGGCGGCCAGTACGCCGACGCAGCCAACAACCTTAGCTTGCCGGCCTGGAACCGCTTCGACGTGGGCGCGCGCTATACCTTCACGCTGGACCAGCGCGATGTGACAATTGGCGCCACGGTAGAGAACGTCGCCAACGAGAAGTACTGGGAGTCGGCCCAGGGCGGCTTCCTGAGCCAGGGCGATCCGCGGGTGGCGAAGTTGTCGGCGACGATTGATTTCTAAACGCTTAAACATGTGAGGGATGATTTCCCCCTGCATTCCATCACTTTGGTCCGGCTGGGCTCAGGTAGCTTTCAATGTTGCCCATTTGCTCGTCCCAGCCGCGGGAATTCATCTTGAAAGCCTTCTGGCGCCGAGCCTCGGGGACATTGTCGAAGCCCGACTCGACGACCCGCAGCAGGATGCCCGGTGCGCGATCCTCAATGGTGAACTCCACCAGGGTCGGTGTTTCCTTGTCGTAGTCCACACCCTCTTCTACCGCGAAAGGATGCCACCAGAAAGAGAACAGGGTTTGCGGCAGGATGCGCTCGATCCTGGCCTTCCACACCACATGTTCGTAGCCTGGGTAAGTAATCGGCGCTTGGATGGTTTCCCCGGCGACAAAGTTTTTACCCCTGAGCGCAATACCGAACCAATCACCAAATTGCTCGGCCTGCGTAAGTGCCTCCCACACCTGTTTACGTGATGCGTTGAGCAGGACCTTTCGTTCGATGCGATCTAATACGTGCATAAGTCACCTCCTCCATTGAACAGTAGGCGACATCAACCAATGCGCAACCTTCAGTTGTGCGCCATGATGATGACCCCATCCTTGACCTGGCCTTAGGTTATGACTGACCCATTGAGCGGAAGTTGCTTGTGCAAAGGTGTGCGCTACCAAGTGGACAGCCTGGACATGCCCATCAGCCACTGCCACTGCGAAAGCTGTCGCAAGGCACATGCGGCCGCGTTTGTCGCCACGGCCGGGGTGATGCGTGAGCATTTTCGCTGGACGCACGGTGAAGAGCTGCTGTCGTCCTTTGAATCTTCACCGGGCAAATGCCGGCATTTCTGCTCACGCTGCGGCTCACATTTGATCGCCGAACGTGGGTATCAGCCTCATGTGATTGTGCGGGTGGCGACGCTGGACGATGATCCGGGAGTCAGGCCCACCTCGCATATCTGGACGGCCCATGAGGTGCCCTGGCTTGCCTATGACGGCGTCGCGCGCTGGGAAGAGTGGGAAGGTCTGACTTAGACGCGTGGGTCGCCTGGCGCCTTGGCTGGTGTCGCATACTGCGGCTTGAGATGGCCTTCCTGGTCAAGCAGCCAGGCGTCCATGATCTGTCGCACTACCGGGCCAGCCACGCGGCCACCGGCCTCACCGTTTTCGATCATGACTGAAATCACGATTGTCGGATGTTCGGCCGGCGCGAAGCCAACGAACAAGGCGTTATCGCGATGACGCTCCAAAGTCTTGTTGCGGTTATAGCGTTCACCCTGCTTGATCGCCACCACCTGGGCAGTACCACTCTTGCCGGCGATGCGGTATTGGGCACCTTGTGCTGCGGCCCGGGCGATACCCCGTGGGTCGTGCATCACCAATTGCATGCCATGGTTGACCTGTTCCCAGTCGCGCGGATCCTTGAGGACTACGTTGGGCATCGGGTTCTCATCCACGGGAGGCACGCCATTGATGGTCTTGGCGAGGTGTGGGCGGTTCCATACACCCTTGTTGGCGATCAATGCAGTGGCCTGGGCCAGTTGCAGCGGCGTTACCTGCATATAGCCCTGGCCGATACCGAGGATAACGGTTTCACCTGGAAACCACGGCTGGCGCCGGGTCGCACGCTTCCAGGCCTGGGATGGCATCAGCCCGGCGGACTCTTCGAACATGTCCAGGGACACCTTCTGACCGAGGCCGAACTCGGCTAGATAGTCGTGCAGGCGGTCGATGCCGAGTTTATGGGCCAGGTCGTAGAAGTAAGTGTCGTTGGAACGCATGATGGCCGCGTCCATGTCCACCCAGCCATCGCCACTGTGGTTCCAGTTGCGGTATTTGTGATCAAAGTCCGGCAGTTGGTAATAACCGGGGTCGAACACCCGGGTTTGTGGGGTGACAACTCCACTGTCGAGGCCGGCGATGGCCACTTCCGGTTTGATGGTTGAGCCCGGGGCGTAGAGCCCGCGTAGTACGCGGTTGAACAGCGGCCGGTCTATCGAGTCGTGCAGCGCGGCGTATTCCTTGAAGCTGATACCGGTGACGAACAGGTTGGGGTCGAAACTCGGCTTGCTGACCATCGCCAGTACTTCACCGGTTTGTGGGTCCAGGGCAACCACCGAACCACGACGGTCGCCCAAGGCCTCTTCGGCGGCTTCCTGTAACTTGACGTCGAGGCTCAGGACGATGTTTTTGCCAGGAACCGGATCAGTGTGCTTGAGCACCCGTAATACGCGACCCTGGGCGTTGGTCTCGACCTCTTCATAACCGACATGGCCGTGCAGCTCAGACTCGTAAAAGCGCTCGATCCCGGTTTTACCGATGGATTGGGTACCGCGGTATTCCACGGAGTCGAGGGTCTTGGATTCTTTTTCGTTAATACGGCCGACGTAGCCGATGGAGTGGGCAAAGTGGGCGCCCAGCGGATAGTGGCGGACGAATTGTGGCTCGACGTCCACGCCAGGTAGGCGGAACTCGTTGACGGCCAACACAGCGATCTGCTCTTCGGTCAACTCATAGAACAACGTGACGGGGACAAACGGGTGACGGGCCTGTTTAAGCGCCTTATCGAAGACGGCGCGGTCTTCGGCAGGCAAGTGCAGAAGATTCACGATTGCGTCCAGTTCACCCTTCAGGTCGGTGGTGCGCTCACGGGTGATAGTCAGGTTGTAACTCGGGCGGTTGTCGGCCAGGACCACACCATTGCGGTCGTAGATCAAGCCGCGAGTCGGTGTGATAGGCAACACATGGACTCGGTTGTTTTCCGAGATCGTGGAGTGGTAGTCGTACTGCACCACCTGCAGGAAATACATGCGCCCCACCAGGGCGCAGGTGATACCAATCACCAGCAGCGCACAGGCGAGCAAGCGCTTGTTGACCAGGCGGTTTTCTTTTTCGTGATCCTTGATAGGTATTGGTTCAGGCATTTCTACAGCATCTCGTTGAAAAAGGTCGACGCCACTTCCTGCGGATAAAGATCAATCCTTGTGAAAATGTGCTGCACCATACCAAAAATGCAGAAACACTTTGCATTGATTTCCCCAACGGCACGCTATTTAGGCGAGGCTGCCGACTTTTCAAGCGCCCAAAACAAAACCCCAACTGCTTTCGCAATTGGGGTTTCGGAATTTAATCTTGACGATGACCTACTCTCACATGGGGAAACCCCACACTACCATCGGCGATGCATCGTTTCACT